>LMZT01000165.1 GCA_001567115.1 Candidatus Hinthialibacteria bacterium OLB16
TCGGATCACGAGTTTTCTAGTAGTTGTTCGAACCCTTCCTCGATTGGTTTTCCACTCTTTTCATCCATGATCAGCTTGTCGATCAGAGGAAATCCCGCCTTGTCCAGTTTGTCGGCCACTTCACGGGTGTAATATGGAAGGATATCTTCGGGCTTCCATTCCCCATCGGCGTGGTAGGCGAATGTCATGAATGGGAGGTCATTTGCCAGCGCCAGGTTGCAGGCAAGCTTGAAATACTCTTCTCGGTAATAGAGGGTCCCCATGTGTGAATCGAGATGGGTTGGTTTCATTCCCAGGCACAATGCTTTATCGATCTGGGCCTGAACTTCAATCGATACCTGTTCGATGTCTCCCCCGACCGACTGATAGACCTGCTGTTCGCTTCGCCATAGATATCCCTGCTGATCGAGCAGTTTTGGAACCTGGCTGATCGGGGCGACCGGGCCCCAGCGATACAGCTCCCATTCGCTGGTGAGGGTCAGATGCAGGCCGATATCCAGGCTGGGATTTTCTGCACAGGCCTTCAGTGTGGATGGGAACCAGGGGCAGGGAACCATCACCGAGCCACAGGTGACACTCCCTTTCTCCATCGCCTCGATGGAGGCAACATCCGCCGACCAGCTCATCCCCACATCATCGGCATGAACCAGCAAGGCACGGGTGCCTTGTGGCAGCCCCAGTTGGGACAGCAGCTTGCTTTCACTCCAGCAGGTCATCGAGGACACACACAACAGCGTAATTGCTGAAAAAACCACATGTCTCATTCCAACCTCCATTCAATTCGGTATTATTTCTCTTGGAGGCAAATCCGCTTCCTGGATGCCGCTTCCATCTTTAAACGTGTCCCCGGAGGTGGCAAGGGGTTCCAGATTTCAGGCCTTCCCGTGGTTGGAGTCGAGAACTGTGCAGCCTGCTCAACAAAGAGGGATCCCATGGATTTACAGAGGGCGGCAATCCAGGATCCCCTCGCGAGAACAATTTATACCAGGGGCTGCAAGGATGTTTTTTTTAACGAAAACCGCCCTTGAATTACCTATAGCCGATTCCCCCCGTTATTAAGGAATGATATTATTCCTGCAATAAGAGAATTCAGGTAACAACACCATGCAAGGGGGGACCGATTTTGAAGATTCTCACTGTGGCTGCAGAGGTCGCGCCTTTTGCAAAAACAGGTGGCCTGGCGGATGTCACCGCTTCACTCTCGAAGGCCCTGGATCAGCGCGGCCATGAGGTTGCCATCATCCTTCCAAAATATCTCATGGTGGACCGGGGTGGATACCCAACCGAGTTGATCGATCTCCCTCTGAGCTTTCGAATCGATAATGAAGACCGTACCGGCTGGATTCATCGGGCGAAATTCCCGGGTGCCAGCATCACAGTCTATTTTGTGGCCAATGATTTCTACTACAACCGGAATGGCATTTATCATGATGGCGGGCGGGATTATCCGGATAACCTGGCACGTTTCACTTTTTTCTGCCGTGCTGTCATTGAATTCATCCGCTCGGGTGAATTCACTCCCGATATTGTTCACTGCCATGACTGGCAGACCAGCCTTGTTCCAACCTACCTGAAAACGACCGAAAAAGATGTCCAGTCCCTGTCGAATCTGAAAACCGTTTTCACTGTCCACAATCTCGCCTTTCAGGGCTTCTTTCCTCGTGAACAGTTCCCTGCGACCGGCCTGCCCTGGCACACCTTCACCCAGGAAGGATTGGAGTTTTTCGGTGACCTGAATCTGCTGAAGGCTGGCTTTGTCTATTCCGATGCCATCACGACTGTCAGTGAACGTTATGCCATTGAAATGATGACACCGGAATATGGCTGCGGCATGGAAAGCATCGTCTCTGCCTGCCGTCATCGCCTGACCGGAATTCTGAATGGAGTTGATTATGAGGTCTGGAATCCACAGAACGATCCAATGATCGTGAGCCACTATTCCCCCGAAGACCTCAGCGGAAAAAGCCGTTGCAAAGCCGCTCTTCAGGAACAGTTCGGCCTGCCGGTTCGTGAGGATGTGCCCATCTTTGCCTCGATCAGCCGGTTTGATGATCAGAAGGGTTTGGACCTCATCTACCATGCCATGGAAATGCTGCTCTTCGAGGGGGACCTGCAGCTGGTGGTGCTTGGCGAAGGGAAGCCGGAGTATGAGAGGCTTTTCAATGACCTCACCTCGAGATTCCCCCATCAGGTTTCACTCTATGTCGGGCATAACGAGGAATGCGCCCACCGTATGCTCTCCGGAGCGGATCTGTTCCTGATGCCCTCGCGATATGAACCCTGCGGGCTGGTCCAGCTTTACAGCCTGAAATACGGGACCCCACCGATCGTCCGGCAGGCAGGTGGGTTGGCGGACACGGTGCGTGATTATAACGATGCCCAGCGGGATGGATATGGTTTTGTTTTTAACCAGGCGGAAACCAAAGATTTCCTGCAGGCCATCGGCAGGGCGCTGGCTGTCTACCGCGATCGCACTGCCTGGACTGCGCTCCAGAGGCGAGGGATGGCCTGCGATTTCTCATGGGGGCGTTCTGCCGATAAATACGAACACCTCTTCGAGTCCCTGGTTGAGGATTATTCATGACCTCGACCTCCACCCAGATGGATGTGGTTTTCATCTGGCACATGCACCAGCCTGATTACCGCGATCATGCCCAGCGTAAGATCCTGCTGCCCTGGGTGCGCCTTCATGCCCTGAAAGATTATTATGACATGCCTGCAAGGCTGATGAAGTTTGATGGGATTCATCAGACCTTTAACCTGGTTCCTTCTCTCGTCGAACAGATCGAGTCATACCTCTCCGAGGGGTGGCGTGAAGAGGAACTCGACCTTTTCATGGCGCCTGCAGAGCATCTCACCGAATCACAGAAACACTTCATTCTTGCCAATTTCTTCCTCGCCCCTGAGGACCAGATGATCCGCCCTTACCCCCGGTATGCCAGCCTGCTGCGCGATCATCTCCTGAAGAGCCCGGCCGGCCTGATTTATCACTGGACCGCTCAGGAATGGCGTGACCTCCAGTTCTGGCGTGTTCTGTCCTGGATCGATCCCATGATTCGTGAGCAGGATGAACTGATCGGAAGCCTCCTGCAGCGAGGCCAGAACTACGATGAATCACAAAAACCGCTGCTCCTGGAACGGATGCGTCATTGGCTGCGGGAGTCACTGGAGATATACAGGCGGTTGCAGGATCAGGGCCTCATCGAGGTTAGTGTCAGCCCTTTTTATCATCCCATCCTGCCTCTCCTGATCGATCCTTCGACTGTCCAGGAAGCCCTTCCTGATTGCCCTCTTCCCGAACCGCATGGTGCTCACCTTGAAGATGCGCGTGCCCATGTCGAGAAATCGGTTCGTTTCTATGAAAAACAATTCGGACGCAAACCGCGTGGTTTCTGGCCTTCGGAAGGCTCTGTGAGCGACGGAGTGGCTGCTCTGCTTGGGGAATTCGATGTTGAATGGTTCGCTTCGGATGAAGCGATTCTTGAGCGTTCTCTCGGGACTCCCATCCGCTCGGCTCATGGGCAGACACAGGCCAATCCCATCCTTTACAGGCCCTATGCCACACTGGCGGGGGAGGGTCCAACCATCCTGTTCCGGGATCACCGCCTGTCGGATCTGATCGGATTTCAATATGCCTCCTGGGATCCCAAGGTGGCTGCTCAGCATCTGATCGGAGAGCTGGTTTCGATCGCCCGCAACTGGAAGGAGGCAGTGCCTCCATTGATTCCAATTATCCTCGATGGCGAGAACTGCTGGGAGTATTACGAGAAGGATGGCGGCCCCTTTCTGGATTGTCTGTATTCCCTGCTTCAGGAAACCCCGGAAATCCATTGCCGGACCGTTTCTGAAGCCCTTGAGGGAAGAGAGAGAATTCCACTCGAAAGACTGGCTCCCGGCTCCTGGATCAATGGGAATTTCTATATCTGGATGGGTGAAGAAGCCGACCGGCGCGCCTGGGCCTTTCTCGAGGAAACACGGAGAGCGCTGGTTGCCGCCGAAAGAGAGAAAGCAGTCCCGAGCCAGCGCATACAGGAAGCCTGGGAAGAGCTTTATGTTGCCCAGGGAAGTGACTGGTTCTGGTGGTTTGGTGAATCCCAGCAATCACGCCAGGATGCGCTTTTTGATGAAATGTTCCGCCTGCACCTCCTGCGGGTCTATGACCTGATCGGAAAACCGGCTCCAGCGATTCTGCACACCCCGATCGAATCTGAACGCCTTGAAGAAAGGGCGCAGTGCCAGCCCTATCTTTCGGCTCCGCCCATCATCGATGGACGAGAAACCCATTTCTACGAGTGGCGGGCGGCTGCCCGCTTTGTGCCGGGCAGGTCAGGCGGCGCCATGCAGCAAAGCTTAAAATCGGCGGTGTCCGGGGTGCTTTATGGTGTCGATGAATACCGGCTTTATATTCGCATTGACCCTTCGGATTCCAGCCGCATTTCAATAAATGACTGGCGCTATGAAATCCGTGTTGCTGCGCCAAGGCCGCAGCGGATCCGTTTCCTTTTAGACAATGGAACTTTTCAAGCCCGCAAAGGCCTCCTCAAAGATACCGGCATCGGCATCCCGATTCCGGATGAAAATGGCTGGGAGATCCTTGCGCATGAAAATCTGGAAATCGCCGAGGGCAAGGTTTTTGAGGTCGCTCTCCCATGGGAAATCCTTGAATCCACACCGGGAGAGGTCTTATCATTCTTCATCGGCTGTCCCATGGGGAAGGGCGAAATCGAAATGGTTCCGCCGCTTTCTTCCCTTTGTGTTACTGTTCCGAGTAAGGACAGGCCGGGAAAACATTGGTTTCCCTGAAAGGTGGCAGCTATGGCCCTGGATCTGGATCGGACCCTGGTGATGATTCTGGCGGGAGGGCGGGGGAGTCGTCTGGAGCCTCTTACCAGTATCCGTGCCAAACCCGCAGTGACTTTTGGAGGCAAATACCGCATCATTGATTTTGTCCTCTCGAATTTTGTCAACTCGGGCATCTACAAAATTAAAGTCCTTACCCAGTTTAAATCCAACTCTTTAAATAAACATCTTTATGATGCCTGGTATATGAATCGTACCTGTGGCCATTATATCGATCCGGTTCCAGCTCAGATGGCCACCGGTGAAGTTTGGTATCAGGGGACTGCTGACGCCATCTACCAGAACCTGAACCTGGTTTATGATGAAAACCCTGCCCGCATGTGCGTCTTCGGGGGAGATCACATCTATAAAATGGATGTCCGCCAGAAGATTGCCTGCCACTGTGAAAAAGGGGCCGACCTGACCATCTCTGCCATTCCTGTTCCGATCGAGAAAGCCGACCAGTTCGGAGTCATCGAAGTGGATACGAATTGGCGGATCATCGGCTGGGAGGAAAAACCCTCACAGCCAAAATCACTTCCAAATGATCCCGCCCATGCCCTGGTGTCGATGGGGAACTATATCTTTGAAACTCAACCCCTGATCGAGGTTCTCGAGGAGGATCATGAAGATTCTTCCAGCTCGCATGATTTCGGCAAAGACATCATCCCTAAAATGATCCAGTCCCATAAAGTTTTTGCGTATGATTTTTCGACCAACTCGGTGCCTGGCCAGCAGCCCCGTGAAAAAGGCTACTGGCGTGATGTTGGAACCATCGGAGCCTTCTATGAGGCCAATATGGACCTGCGGTCGATTGACCCAGTCTTTGACCTGTACAACCGCCAGTGGCCGATCCGTACCGCCAACTTTCATGTTCCTCCCGCTAAATTTGTCTTCGACTGGGAATGGGAGATGCGGCGGGGTGTCGCCTACGATTCATTGATCTCGGGGGGCTGCATTATTTCTGGCGCATCGGTTCGCAACAGCATCCTGTCACCCGGTGTGTTCATTCACAGTTATACAGAAATCCTTGACTCGATCGTGATGCATGATGTCGAAATCGGACGGGGGGCACGCATCCGACGCGCCATTATCGACAAATATGTCAAAATTCCCGAAGGTGAAACGATCGGTTACGACCTCGACAAAGACCAGGAGCGCTATTTCGTTTCGGAAGAAGACATTGTGGTGATCGCCAAGGTCGATCCCTTTGAGAGATGGCATGACCCGCGTTATGCCCACACCTTCATCGAATGAGCGGCCCCGGCGAATTTATTTGGCCACTTTTTTCTTTTCTTCGATCAAATCCCGCTCGGCGCGCACCAGTGAAATCAGCTGCTGGCGCGCAAGCACCCGTGTTAATCCGATCATGGCATAGACCATCAGCAGAAACAGGCCTCTGCGGATTGTGAAACCTGCAAAGTTGAATACGACAATGACTGAGACCAGAACCGGAATTAATGCAATGTTCAGATTGCAGAGAAACTGAGCGAACGGAAGGTAAAAATCTTCGATCCAGGAAAGCTGGGTGAATTTTTCAGGCGGAACCCGGATCAGGTTCTCCCGCCGGATGATCGATTCAAAATTCGGTGTCTGGAAAAACAGGATCCACCATTCCCTGAGAAGGTCGACCGGCCATAAAAATACCTGGATGATAGGTGGCCTTTTATGCCAGGGAAGATTTTCCAGCCCCCCCTGCTTGTTCGATTCAGCCTGCTGCTCCAGCCGGGCGAGAACCATCCAGTTGAACCAGTGCAGGACTATCCCGAAGCAGACAGCGCCAACAAAAAAACTGCCCAGCCATACCGGAACCCGTGCGATTCTCTCAGCATAAATTGCAAGATAATCGGTGAACCCCATGACTTTGCTGGTGGAAATTATTTTTCCTCCAACCGAGATGAAAAACAGGAAAAAGGTGCATAACACACCGGGGATTACTTGTGCCAGGATGAATCCGAATACAAAGCGGCTCCAGAAATTCATGATTTTTTCCTACCCTGTTCTTCTTATTACCGAAACTAAAAAAACAACCAGCAAACGCCAGCATTCAGCCTGGCTCTGAATCTATCATCGGCATGTGAACCCGGAATCAAGAATAGGAACTTCCGGAATCCCTTTCAACCGCCTCCGTCTCCTCGTTCGCTGGGAGATCCGCACATTTTTTTTCTTGACGTTTGGCAATTCCAGTGTTAATATCATAACATACTTATTTCGATGAGATTAAGTCGAGTGTCATCATCTATTTTATTAAGATCCTTTGCGAGTGCCTTCTTGCTGGCTTTATTGACAGGCTGTGCGGCCATTCAGCATGAGGAAATCCTCCTTGAACCCACAGTCCCCCAGAAAATGATCTCTCAAAAAACGGAAAACCGCTTCTTCCATCCAATCGTTTCCCTGTGAGTATGGTTGGAACAGGGTGGTTTATCAGGGTGAAATCAGGGACTCACAGACAAATCAGGCCCAATCTCGAGTCTGTGTCGCTCTCTGTGAAGGAAACGATATCTTATCGCAGACCCGAACTGACTCAGAAGGGCGCTTCAAAATTGATGGGAACTTGTTTGGCAAGCCTTTTTTCGCTTTCCGATGGTGGTTCTGAATGGCGGCCGGAAGGATATTATGCCCTTGTCGCGCAGTCGGACAATGGAAAAAAAGGAAGCATCCTGCTGCGGGATATCAGCCCTTCAGAACAGATTGTCCTTAACCTGCAATGAGCCTCCAAAGGTTACTTGTAGCTCATCCATTCCTCGACCTTTGAGAATCCCTCGAGGAAATAATCCTTGACCGCCTCAATCCCGTCTCCACAGTCCGACCATGGAGAACTTTCACAGGCCAGTGTGACCGAAATGGTTTTCCGATCGCCAGATTGGGCTGCCCCTGCTGATCGACCAGGCCCGCTTTGAAATCGACACGGATTTCGGATTCGGTCATGTCCCCGGAAAAAGCCTGCCGCATGAAGACATCCTGCCCGGGTGTGTAGCCCGATTTGCCGATATCGTTGGTGAAGACAATGTCTGACGGGATGTTTTCCCCAAGGAATTTAAACTGGGCCTTGTTGTCATAAGAGGCATGCCCAAACCGCAGGAACCCGCCGGGCTTGAGGTCCTGCTTGTTCAGCGCCAGTGAACGTGGGCCTCCATATCCATAAAAATACTGAACCACATACTCGTTCTGAGTATCATTCCAGTCCCGTTCAAACTCAAACTCCAGATCACATCCGAGTAACCCGGGAGCGTAGCAATCCTCATCGGTTGTCGCCGGATTGAAGCCGGTTCCGGGATTGTTGTCGAGGTCAATAAACAGCAGGTAATAGTAACGCCCCTGTCCGCCAGTTCCGGCATCTTCCGAAACGATCGGCCCTGCATGGCGTGTGTAGTAGTACAAAGCCGATTCGTCATGGGCAATTTTGAATTCAAGGATATCGGTTCCTGGTTTTGAATTGTCTCCCTGTGGATCCGGATAGGACTGAATGTCATCCCAATCGGACATATCACCGTCAATAGAGATCGATGATGGTGGCTGTGCGGTTATGGCCGAAGAGAACATCGCCAGTAGAAAAGCGATCCCAAAAAACGAAATGCCAGTTTTTCTGCACATGCGGCAACTTCTCCTGTTTCAATAAGGATTCAATGATGTCCAACTGGATGAAGCCAGGCCTGCCAGTTGATTCAACCTGCAGATCCGGTTATTCATTCCAGATGCACCTGTAGTTGAAGCGCCGGTTCGGAGCGCTGTCGCCATTCACACAAAGAGAGATCGGATCCACCAGGTCAGCAGGGTTGTCGCACCAGTGGAAATCGAAAGAAAAGGAGGTTCCCTGCAGTGCGAGGATATCGCGCGGGATTGCCATTTCCATTTGATTGCCGTTGTATCGGTAATCCAGATCGGCAACTTTCTGCCAGGGGTTTTCTTTTTGTTCCTTATCATATTTCATCAGGGTTGTCTTCTTGTCGTCGGTAACTGTTTTATTGACCAGATAGTCATATCCATGCCATCCGGTGTTTATATCCTTGTCAGCATCCAGCAGAAGCAGCATCCAGTTGGCATCGGTATGCGCAGTCAATGGCGCATTCGTCTCTGCCAGGAAATAGATGGAAGAATCGCCGACAGCCACTTTAGAGGTGACGATATCGTTTCTTCCTGAATCGTTGACATACACCAGGCCGCCATAACCTTTGTGGTTCCGGTGGAAGGTATCACCGATCGTGTCTCTGTATTCGACAGCGGTTTCTTCCCAGTCGCTGAAATCCCCATCGATCTCAATTGAGGTTTTTCCCTTCAGCTCAGGAATTGGCCGTGCACCCTTGTAACGCCGGATGTTCTGCGCCATCTGCATGTAGTAGTTGTCGGTGTAGCCGCCTTTCATCGGTTGAATGCAACGGTTGAATTCGGCGTTGTACTGGTCCACGAAGAAGTAGGGGCTGTCGCGGCGCATGAAGTGCGTTGTCTTGCCATCTCCGGGTTGATATTTGCCAGCAGTCCATTCGTTCCAGTCATTGATATAAAGAAACTGAGGATCGGCATGGAGCGCCTCATCCCAGCGCTCCTGGAAATATATTCCATATCCTTCCGGGTGATCAACAGTTTTTCCAAGCCAGGGAACCAGAGTCGGCACCGGCAGATCCTGATCATTGAGTTCCGGCTCGCCTTTTTCACGGCTCCAGGATTTTCCCACCAGGCTGCTGGGGTGCTGAGCTGGAGTCACCGCCGCCTCTTCTTTCTGTCCGAGGTGGCGTGAGACCAGATCATCGGGATTCATGGCTGCAACTTTGTCATTCCCCAGATCATACCCGAAGCTCCAGTTATCCTCTGTGCCAATAAAACGTTTTCCAGCCCAATCGTAGTATCCCCACCACATCGTCCGCAGGGTAAAGAAGTCCTTCACCTCCCGGGTGTAGTCAAGGTAATTCTCTTCGGTGTAGTCGGGGTCGCCGAAATGAGGATGATTCGGATCCGTCTTTGCTGCAGGATCATAATTTGGATTGGGGTGTTTGATGCCCTGGCCGTTGGCATCGACACTCGGGGTGCCATTGTACAGCAGCAAAGGTTTTCCATCCCAGTAAAACCAGAGATCTTTATATTTGCCAGCTTTATAGACCTTCTCGTATAAATCCTGCACAACAGTGATTGCGGGTCCATTGAATGACCAGAAGCAGAACTGGGGCACTTTGTTTCCTTCAGCCTTCATTTTCTGCATGGTGGGGAAGAGCACATCCCATTCTTCCCAGTAACGGACTGCATTGGTGACATCCATGACCAGCACATCGACCCCTGCATCAGCCAGCATCGACATGTCTTTGCGAATGACATATTCATCCTGGCTCAGGAAATAGCCCATCTCTGGTTCGCCCCAATGATAGGAACCCTCTGTCCAGAGCGGGTGTTTGGCATCCAAGCGTGCGGATGGATCGGCAGCGAGAATTTTGCTGACATCGGCATTGTAAGGACTTTTCAGTGTCGCCAGGTTTGCGGTATGCCAGGTAATATAGAATATGCCGACAACACGTTTCTGGCCGGTTTTTAATGGTCCTGCTACAAAACTATCCGGCATTGTCCGGCCGATCGAATCGGTGGCCACCCAGGTGTCCGGGAAAAGGTCACGATAAGGTGCTTCTTCTGCTGCAACCGCATTCAGAAGACCGCAGAGCAGCAGCGACAACCCGATCCATATTGATTTCATCATGATGTCAGTGTCCTTTCGCAGAAGTTGCAGGGAGTTCCTGGAAACAATATCATGCATACATTCTCAAGGGAAATACATTCTGTTTCAGTTCGATTGATTTGGTATTTTATTTCTGACGGACTTTCTGTGTGGCCTGCCAGTACTGTGCCAGTTGTTTTTTCGAAGGATCCTTCCTGGCCGGTTCCGAAAGCACCTTCTCCAGGCCGTCGTAAAGGCGGTTGAAAGAGTCGAGGTATATCCGGTCGGCTGCTGAAGCAGCTGGTTCAGGCAGAGCCTTGAGGGATCCGGATTTGAGAAACTCTTTCCGGAGAAAAATCGCTTCAGCGACATCCAGGGCCTTTTTGGCATGAGCTGCCTCATAAGAGGTTTGAAGGTTTGCTTTGTTTAAAGCCAACTGGAAATATTGCAGATGAGAGACACGGGTGGCGCATTCCGGCAGCGAACTCAGATCAAAGGATAAAGGCAGTCTCTCCCTCCGGTTCGTTTTCCCTGCCGATGCAGCGGCTCCGCCGAGACACACTGTGACCGAAGCTTCGTCCGGAAGTTCATCATAACGGAGATGGATTTGCCCATCCTTGAAGTTAGAATATTGCTTGCCGTTGATGACGACAGAACTCACAGCTCCATTTCCAGCAGCGGACACGAAGATCATCTTTCTCCGAAACGGATCGGGAAGTGCTGTTCGACAGAATGGACTGTATCCGGGATGTGGGGAATGAGGATGAGTTCGTCTGCTTTATAGATGTATTCAAACAGCCCCCTCACCAGAGCGGCGGCAGGCCCGAAGGAATCATAACAGAGGTTGATCGCCTCCTCGGGCTGATAGACATCACTGCCGAACTTTTGTCAGAGGATTATCCAATTTGAAACGGTCTGCAAAGGTCAGGAGATGCTTCATGGATTTCCGGCAGTCTTCATATCGGCCGGTTCTCGAGTAAGCCAGAATCATCCGTGCTTCACAGGTGGACCAGTGACCCCCATTGACCCAGGTCCCGAATTCCCACAACCCGGCTGGCTCTTCATACATGTCATCGTAGGATGGATAGTTTGGAAGGATGAAAGAATACGGGCGAAGCCCGGGGATGGACTCAATCTTTCGCAGTATTCTTTCCGCTGAGGCATCATCCACCACCCGGAAAGCCACCGCATCATGATTTGGAGAAGCTTCGAAATAACCATGTTTTTCCGCCCCGTAAACACCATGCCGGGTTCCATCCGGATCCAGTGAACGGATCAGATATCCTTCGCTGGTTGCCAGTTGATCCAGCCCATGGCGGGCCGCATCACGCTGCTGTCGATACTGTTGCGCCGCCCCATCATTATTCATGAGGCGCTCCAGCTCGATCAGCCGGTCCAGTGCCGCAATGTATGTGACAGACAGCCCCGCAAGGTAAGCCTGTCCAAAGCACCCATCGGCTTTTTTCCATCCGGCGTAACTGGGGGCCAGGAGGTTTCCGGCGGGTCCCGCGAGAAAGAGATTGTTCGCCGGATCTCTCCGTGTCTCGATGAAGGCTGCGCAACGGCGCAGCAGGGGAAGGTAATGGCTGATCTTTTCCTGGTCCCGCGAAATCAACAGCAGCTCGGCCTGCATCAGCAGACCCGCCGCAGTGAATTCCATCCCCCAGTCATGGATATCGGTGCGGCCATCTCCCTGTTTATACATGATCCATCCCGGTGATGCGCAATCACACAGGCACCCATCCGGCGCAATCCAGTCTTTCGCGCCGACACGTTTTCCATCCCCCATCTGATCGAACCAGAGATCCTGTGAGTTCTGTAAAAAGGTGGTCCATGGCTCCAGGAGGAAGGGAAGGGCGCAGTAGGTTGTGCCGTAGCTGTTCTGCACCCACCAGGCGCCCCAGGTCGGCCCTTCAACGAATCCATTCCAATTCGGTGTGTAGAGCATGGCCAGGTTCTGATAGGCCGGATTGGGATCGAACATGCTTCTGGCAATTTCCAGGAGCTCCAGGTATTCGACATCTCCAGTTCCACTGAAAAACTCTCCCCTGAATGGGGCCTCACTTTTGGAATCGATCGAATAACTCGATGGGGCTGTTACTGAGATGGCGACTAAAAGGACCAGAGATCTGCATGGCATGGCGGTTTCTTCGCTCCTCGCAGAATAATTCTGCACAGGTTAGGGGGAAACCGGAGCGCCATCAATCGGGTAAATCGGATTCTGCCAATCCTTCAGGGAGTGCCATAAAAGTCCTCGATGAGAGTTATCAGATCTGTGACCTGATAAGAAACACTTTGCCAGTGGATCGAATACAGGAGGAACTGATCTCCGATCGAGGAGGTGAGTGTGGCTGTCGGTGTCGGAGTATTTGTTGAAGTCGGGGTTTCGTCGTAGTCGGTGACTGTGTGAAGGTTGCGGTTCGTGTGGGAGAGGGGGTCTGTGTCTCCGTTGCAGTTCTTGTGGGAGAAGGGGTTGCTGAAGGAGTCGCGGTCCGTGTGGGAGAAGGGGTTGCGGTTGGAGTGGCTGTAAATGTTGTGGTGGCTGTGGCAGTCGGTGTTCTGGTGAAAGAGGGTGTCTGAGTGGGAGTTGGTGTGCGGGTTTCTGTCGCTGTGCTGGTGAAGGTCCGGGTCGGGGTGGGTGAGGGAGGGATCACATTGATCCAGCCCTGAATGAATGGATAGGTTTTTGAGAATCGCCCGTAAGCATCCCGCGCTGTGCTGATGTTTGCGCAGGGGTTGTCTGGCACCCCGCCTGTGAGTGATCCAATCAGGACCCCCTGCCCCATGATCAGAGGGCTTCCGGAACTGCCGCCTTCCGTGACACCCGAGGTCCAGCTGACGACCCAGTAGTTGGATTCATTGAGGTTGCTGAAATTGTAGTCCTGTGTGACCGAACCGAAAGATATCCGCTTGAAGGATCCATCCGGGTGGTGAATTCCGTGAATCGGGGTTCCGATGAAATTGTCGGCTGCATTCCAGCCGAGGAAATAGGTTCCGGAGGGTGGGTCCTGTGTCAGCCTTAAAAAGCAGAAGTCAGAAACCGACAGATCCCTCGTGGAGAGGAGTGTGGCGCCAATACTCCTTGAAAGAGTCGACAACTCGGGGGGAGTGCCATTGCAGAATGGCGTATCATAACGCCAGTAGACCTCAAGGGTATTCGCTGCTGCCTGAGTGGCGATGCAGTGGTTGGCTGTCAGGAAATACGGGATAAAGGTATTCGGATCGACATCGACCAGCAACGCCCCCGAGCAGACATATCCCGATCCGCCATCGATGAAATACATCCTCCCGATCCCATTGCGGTAGTAGTAAGCATTGTTCCCGGTAAAGCATGATATGTCGTTGTGGCAGGGAAGAACTTTGTTCTGGAAAAATTCTGATAAGTCACGGGCCAGATGATTCACTCCCTTGATCCGGAAAGCGGGTTTTCCGGGAAGTGCCGGCGCATGATACTCAATGACGAATTCCTGGGAAAAGACTGTGGGAGTGTAGAAATCTCCGCTTCCATCCGGGCCTTTGCCCTCAAAGGGTCCGACTGCTTCACCCAGGTTGCCGGGGTTGTACACAACCAGGCTTTCACCTGCCCCGAGTGAGCAGTCCAGGATATGCAGCCGTGTTCCCAATGCCCCCTCGGAACGGATTCTGAGTGTCCAGAGCACTGTTCCGTCAGAGAGTTGAGTTACCAGACCAGGAGATGGATCGGCCGCTGTCGGGCCACTCAGATAGAGGTCGCGATCCACACCGACTTTGATTCTTTTCGCCTCCTGAAGAGGGTTTTCTGTTTCAAAGATACCCTCCGCTTCCTCTTCGGACAGAGGGGGAAGCTCGATCTGATTGGCGGCCGGAACAGCCTTCCTGGCTGCCAGACTGAAAGGGACTGCCTTGGGTGGGGCTGTATAAGCCTCCTCCGGCATCATTTCAGGAAGAGCCTGCTGCGCTGTTGAACCTCTCAGGGTCCAGATAAGGATCAGGGCCAGGCTGAAGCAACGGAGATACGCCATCAGAGATTCCTCGTGTTAAATTGATGTCCGGAATGGAAACAGCAGAACCGGTTCAATCCGCAAGTGCTTTATGCACTTCACTCCTTAAGACTTCCAGATCGACCGGTTTGTTCAGGATTGCGAAGACCTGGCTGGCCCAGAGGTCATAATCGGACTCCATTCCCCGCACTGCTGTGCACACGATTACGGGGAGATTGGGATGCCGTTTCCGGACCTGTTGGAGAAATTCAAGCCCATTGACCTCCGGCATCCGAAGATCCAGCAGGACCAGATCAAAATCCTCTCGTGAGACCAGGGCCAGTGCCTCGGCACCGTCTCCTGCCTGCTCGATGACATGCCCTTCCTCTTCCAGCTCGTCTCGGAACAGCCTCCGGATATTCGGTTCATCATCCACCACTAGGATTTTAGCCATCTGTTTTCTCCTGTGTCACTCAACAATTGCCCGTCCACCGGTTGTATGGAACGGGTCTGCGGGATCAATGAGGGGCCTGGCTTTGTCCAGGGAGGTGATCACCTCTGCCATTCTCGGAGCTTCCAGCCTCATGGGCAGGATAATACGAAAAGTGGTACCTTTGCCAACCTCGGACTGGACACGGATGACTCCGCCATGTTCTTCGACAACCCGCTTGGCCAATGACAGGCCAAGCCCGGTTCCCTTGGTTTTGGTGGTAAAGAAAGGCTCGAAAATCCGCCGCAGATTCTTTTCTTCGATCCCCTGTCCGGTATCGGTGACCTCAAGCAGGATTTTATCCCCCGAGATCGCTGTCCGAATCAGAATCACTCCCCCTTCTTTCATGGCCTGAGCGCCATTCTTCATGAGGTTGATTAAAACCTGAGAAAGTTGTGTTTCATCATAATAACAGGTCGGAACTTCAGGGGATAACTCAGTCTCGCAGAGGATATTGGCCTTCCCGAACCGTTCCTCCAGCAGGGTGATGGTTCTCCGGACCAGGTCGTTCATGTTGACCGGCTTGATGCGGGCATCCACATTCCTGGCGAAATCGAGCACATCCCCCAGAACCGAGTTCAGCCGGTCGACCTCTTCGATGATGATGCCTGCATAAGTGTGGACTGTTTCGGGATCTCCATACCGCCGCAGCAGCCGTTGCGCAAACCCACGCACAGAGGTGAGTGGATTGCGGATCTCATGGGCGACCGTGACAGCGATTTCACCGACTGTGGCGAGTTTCGCACGCCGGACCATCTCCTCCTGGGCGCGTTCCTTTTCAGCGACAGTCTCACGGACTTTCTCGGCCAGGTGATCCTGAAATCTTTCCAGCTCATTGATCAGGCGGATGTGTGCGAGGGCTGCGGCTGTCTGATTGGCGACGATCGAAAGCAGCTGGATGTTCTCCTGGGTGATCGGCCTGCCGGAAAATTTATTGTCCGCCACGACCAGGCCCAGCACATTTCCTGTCACAACCAGGGGTGTGATGACCATATCCTGAACTTCCAGCAACTCCGCCACCGGAGGGGGCACCTGCTCAAGGTGCTCATCCGGGGTCACATGGAACCACGCCTTTTCATCCAGGGACCGGGTGAAAATGTCATCCTGCTCATGGATTTTCCAGCGGATCGAATGGGTCTGGATGTTCAGCTCGGCTGTCTGGTAGCGATTCAGCTGGTCAAATTCATCGATGAAGTCCGACAGTGTCAGGCCTCGGTCGGCTATGGTTCTCCACACATGCCGGCATTCTTCTTCATTGATCGGTCCAACACCCAGGGTTCCTTCGAGGTATTCTCGGGTTTCATCCAGGAGAAAGACCAGCGCGCGATTGAATCCCAGCGCCTCCCCCGCTGTGATCCCGGACAGCATGATCCGCAGCAGACGCTCCTGGTCGAGCTGGGTCTGCAGGGTCAGGCTGAGCTGCTGGATCACCAGCAGACGGTTGATCACCATGGCCTGCTCGGTCCGGCTCATCTGCATGTTGATGAGCGGAAGGGCCTGGGGTGCCGGATTCTCCATTTCTGTCATATCGCCATGTCCTGGTTATTGATTAAAACGGGTTCGCAGGGTTATTGCTAGCTTGGAGGATAGGACATCCCGACTGCCTCGAGCCAGCGATCCAGCATGCGCATATTTCCCAGGGTATCCTCCCAGGTCATGGACGGAAAGGAAGCCTGCCGGTTGGCGATATTGGCTGCAACGACATCCGCTTCGAGGGCATACAGCTGTCCGGGGGCATCGATGCGCATGATCTCGGGAACCTGCTGCCCAGATCGCAGCAGAACGATTGAGGGAATCCTCCCTTCCTTCCCCGGAAGCCATGGGGAGGGCAGGAACAGCCTTCCGCCGGTCCCATAGACACTCACCTCATCCTCCATCTCGAGCCGCACCCCGGTTGCCAGATGCGCCAGAATTTCTCCCGGGAAGCGCACCTGTGCAAACGCATATTCATCCACACGGCTCGACTTTCCGATGCACGCTTCACCGGTGAGTTCGATCGGCTCGGCGATCTCCTGCCCGGTGGCAACCCCGGCAATCAAACGGCTGACAGAAGTGCAGTAGCAACCCACATCCAGAATCCCTCCTCCACCGAGGGCCGGATCGAGTGCACGGTGTTCCTCGTCGAAGTCATCGGTGAAGCTGAAGGTCGCACGGATGAAACGGACCTGGCCGATGGCACCTTCACGAATCAGGTCTATCATTTTCTGGATTTGGGGGTGGCATCGATACATGAAAGCCTCCATCAGAAAGACCCCGTTCGTATCGGCCGCCTCGATAATCTGTTCCGCTTCCTGTGTGTTCATGCCAATCGGCTTTTCGCACAGGATGTGCTTCCCCGCATGGGCTGCCCGGATAGCCCACTCCGCATGGTGGGGATGCGGTGTCGAGATATACACGGCATCGACTTCCGGATCTTCAAGCAGCTCCGGGTAAGATGCATAAGCTTTCTGGATGTGATATCTGTGTGCAAATTTCTCTGCATTTTCCCGGCTGCGGCTTGCCACTGCATCCAGGCTGCCACTCGGCGTGGTCAGAAGGTCTTCAGCAAATACCCCGGCAATGCGTCCAGTTCCAATAATTCCCCATCGAAGAACCATTCTTCGTTACTCCTTTTCCGCAATAACGACCAGATTCAAAGCGAACCGCTTCGGGCGCCTGTCTTCCGATTCCAGCCAGCCGATCAGCCGCGACCAGAGGATATTGAGCGCCAGCAGAAAGTGAAACAATCCTGGAATCCCCCAGGCCAGATTCAATAACAGGGTGCTCGGAAAATGCCCCAGAAACGACAGAACTCCTCCGCTCCAGCGCACCTCTTCTGTCACAAATCCCGCCTTTGTGAACAGGTGCTGGAGACCGTAATGGGTGTACCTGTAGTAATCATGGGGTTCGTTGTGCAGGTAAGCCAGATGTGGAACTGTCAGCAGCACCTTCCCACCCGGCTTCAAGATCCGGTGAAATTCCACCAGCACCTTTTCCGGCTCCGGAACATGCTCGAGCACCTGCGAACAGAAAACTGTGTTGAATGATCCATCAGCAAAAGGCAGATTCTCAAGATCACCGGTCAATGAGAGTCCATCCACTGATCGGTACCGATCCAGATAAACGACCGAATCGCCATGTTTTTCCAGGAGGGACTGATAGGAAAGGCGGCCGGCCCCGGCATCGAGAACTCGCCCATGGACCGCTTCTGGTACAACACACCCCAGGGACTGGATCAGGGTTCTTCCAGCGGGTGTCAGGTCGAAATAGACAGGGCTTCTGGAATACCGCTCGGAGACAGCGATCCCATTCTTTTTTATCCGGTCAGAAAGCCATCCCAAGGGTTCAAGCCTTTCTGAAGAATTTTTTACAGGACCATTTTCTCCCTGAGAGCTCGTTCAGGAGTGGCATCCGAGGCATTCTCACGCACCAGTTTGAGAACCCTGGAGATTTCTGTCTGCATCTTCAGATAATAACGCGCATCGGTGACCCGGGTCTGTGTCACGCGGTATGGGATGCCGCAAGTCAGGGCAAACCGGAATGCAGGTTCATCCATGGCATCATCCCCCACATACAGGAGAACAATGTTCTTTCCGGGATACTCCGCCCTGAAGTGCTGGTACAGCATCTTGACCGCTTTGCCTCGGTCCCAGTCGACTGCCGGGAGGATTTCGATCATGCGACGGGCTTCTTCGATCCTGATTTTTCTTTCACGCACACTGTTGGCCAGCAGGTTGCGGACCTTGGCCAGCAGAGAACTGACCTGGTCTTCCATGACTGAGCGGTAGTTCAATCCGGCAGTCAATCCACGGTCTTCAACAAAAGCCCTTTCCACACGCACCTGCGTTTTTAGTGTATTGGCAGCTTCATAGATGCATTGGCGGAATTTTTCTGCAACTGTGTGATGAAAGTTCAACTCCGGCCCAAATATCTCGAGGCCATGGTTGCAGAGATAATGACAGTTCTGTAAAGTGATCTTCTCACGCAGGTCAATCAGTGAACTGCTGCTGATGATAGCCAGGCGGACCGAAGGGATCTGGCTGAGAGAAATCAGGTGTTCATGGACTGTTTCAGCCATGCGCACCTCTTCGTCCGAAAGCGCCATGGGCACAAGGGTTCCCTCGTAATCACATGCCAGCAGCACCAGATCCGCCTGTTTGATCTGCGCTTTGGTTTCAGCTGAGTAATTATTTGAAAGTTTCGGAGGCATGGCGCAACCTTCCTTTCCGGTCAATAAAAACCCAAGAGTTTCCCTCTTGGGTGTTCACCTTCACCCATTCATTCTTAGATCCTATCATGCCGCAAACAGGCGGAAATGAACAGAGGATTGCTGCTTTTTGCAATTGGACCTGTTTTCCTACCATTTTGGGCAGGGATTTGCTATAACAACCCGCTCACATGGGTGACTGGCCGAGAATGCCCGGGTAACTCACAGGAGAAGGAGGAAAGAATGAAAAAAATCTGTATTGGTGATGTCGAAGAACATGTGGTCGATCGTGCCGAATGGCCTTTGGAAAAAGCCCGTGAGGTGATGAAAAATGAAACTATCGCGATCCTGGGATATGGAGTTCAAGGCCCTGCCCAAGCCCTTAACCTTCGTGATAATGGCTTCAATGTCATTCTGGGACAGTCGAAAGAATCCAAACGAGGATGGGATAAGGCACTAGCCGATGGATGGAAGCCGGGTGAAACCCTTTTCTCGATCCCGGAAGCAACTGAAAGAGCAACTGTGACCCAGTTCCTTCTTTCGGATGCCGGCCAGAAAGCCTGCTGGCCTGAGGTGAAGCCTCACCTCAAAGAGGGGGATGCCCTTTATTTCTCTCATGGCTTCAGTATTGCCTTCAAGGAACTGACCGGTGTGATTCCACCGCCCAACATCGATGTCATCCTGGTTGCCCCCAAAGGCTCAGGCACAACAGTCCGACGCCACTTCCTCGAAGGGCGTGGCATCAACAGCAGCTATGCCGTTTTCCAGGATTTCACCGGACGCGCCCTCGAGCGAACCATTGCCCTGGGAATCGGGATTGGCTCCGGCTACCTCTTTGAAACCACTTTTGAAAAAGAGGTCTACAGCGATCTGACCGGTGAACGCGGTGTGTTGATGGGGGCTATTTATGGCCTCTGGCTGGCTCAGTATGATGTCCTGCGTTCCAACGGGCATTCCCCATCTGAGGCCTTCAACGAAACAGTCGAAGAGGCCACCCAGAGCCTTTACCCGCTCATCGGGGAAAATGGCATGGACTGGATGTATGCCAACTGCTCCACCACAGCCCAGCGCGGTGCGCTGGACTGGTTCAAACGGTTTTATGAGGCTTCGAAACCGGTTTTTGAACAGCTGTATGAATCGGTCAAAACCGGCAAGGAAGCCCAGCGTACCATCGATGCCAACAGCCGCCCCGATTACCGTGAACAGCTCGACAAAGAACTGGCTGAAATCCGGGATTCGGAAATGTGGCGTGCGGGTGCAGTGGTCAGATCCCTGCGGCCCGAAAGGCAGTAACTCTTCCGGAAATCAAAGGGGGCGCGCGTTCAGTGCGCCCCTTTCGAGCCGGTCTCTTCCCCCATGGCTTTCTGAAGCATCAGCAGATCTTTCGCATCCACACGCCCATCCCCATTGAAATCGGCAGATCGTGTCGGTGTGGGAGTGGGATCTGGTGGAAAAGTCGAAGTCGGCGTGACTGTTGGTGTGGCTGTTGGCGTGGGTGTCGATTGGGGTGGTTCGGCCATTTCCGCCAGTTTCTTCCCGCTGAAGATATAAGCATCTCCTGCAACCGGGTAGTCGTTCTGGTATCCATCACCGTTCATCCCATTCGGCATCGGGTCGGCATAGCCATCCTTATCCCAATCTCCCGCGGTCAGTGAATAGGTCAGAATATCCCCCCTTTCCGGTGCGCACAGGGAGAAGTGGCGCAAGCCCGCCGGAGGTGAAGCCAGAGGGATGATTGAGGGAAATGGCTCTGTCCGCCCGAAGAAGATGTCCAGGCGGCCGACATTCTCATTCTTCCCCAGGGCCGCCATCGGGCTTCCGATCATCAGGTCCGGATAGGAATCGTTATCGATATCGGCGGTCAACATGGTATCGGAGGCAATATCCGGCGATGCTCCACCGAGCAGAGTCGTCATTCCCAGATTCCCG
>LMZT01000166.1 GCA_001567115.1 Candidatus Hinthialibacteria bacterium OLB16
TTGACGGCAACAGGAACATAATAGAAAAAAGTAGTTCCTTTTTTTTGAGAAGTTTTTCTTTTAGCTGTAAAAAGCTAGCGACTTCTTAAAAATTTTAGGAGAATTACTAAATCTGAATAACTAGAAAAGAAACACCATACCAAGAAGGTATGATAGAAATTATCAATATTGCCTATACGATGAATGCGCAAGGCAAGCAAAGAGTTAGACCAAAATCTGATTTAATAAATATTGTAGAAAACAATCAAATTCTTCAAAAACCCTCAGAGACTACACGTTGAACATCGAAAAATCGATGATGATATAGTCCATACTTTCTAGCGATAGAAAGAGAAATATTAAGCCTATGGTAGCGAAATTCCTTGTCGCGTAAGTTGCGACCCGCACGAATGGCATAACGAGTAGAGGACTGTCTTAACGAACATCCCGATGAACTTACAGTGGCGGTGAAGATGCCGTCTACCCGCAGCAAGACGGAAAGACCCTATGAAGCTTTACTATAGCTTGTCATTGCAATTTTATTTTTATTGTTTAGCCTAGGTGGGAGACTTTGAGGCTCAGGCGCCAGCTTGAGCGGAGTCAAAAGGTGAAATACCACCCTGTACAAATGAACTTGCTAACCACGGTTTAACCTGCCGTGGGACAGTGACTGGTGGGTAGTTTAACTGGGGCGGTTGCCTAGGTTTGGTGCAATCCGTTACGCTCCAATGCAAATTGGAGAAGCACCTTACTGGGCGGTCCCGCAGCAATGCGGGACGCATACTGAGCTGTATGCTGGAAGTACTGTTTCTTAAATGAATGCAGATTCTAAAGTACCACTGGTCGACAGGGTAAAAAACTTTAGACGCAGTTAATCAGCAGGGAAGTCTGCGCCAATTGGCGCATGACCCCTCAACGACTACATGCTTGGCATCCCGATTTAAATTCGGGATGATGATATAGTCTGAACTGTATGGCGACATACAGATTCCGGTCCGCCGGTCGGCGGATATGCCGGAAACTTAATTTTATGAATAGTAACGAAATAAAGAGTTTTGCGGAGTCTGTTAAGCTAAGCGAAGAACAACGAGAAATTCTTGTTGGAACTCTGCTGGGCGATGGACACTTAGAAACTCAAAACAAGGGTAGAACTTTTCGTCTTAAAGTAGAACATTCAATAAGCCAAAAAGACTACACGGATTGGTTATATGAGAAATTTAAAAATTTCACATTAACCAAACCTCAAGTCAAAGAGCAAAAGATAAACGGGAAATTGTACCAAAAATATTGGTTTTCCACGGTAAGCAACGGTGCTGTAAGATTTTACGGCCAGCAATTTTACCAAAACGGTAAAAAAGTTGTGCCGAAATTCATAGCAAAGTTGGTTACACCCCTGTCTTTAGCGGTTTGGTTTATGGATGACGGATCTTTAAAATCTAAATTCCACAGAGCTCGGGTTATTAATACTCAGTGCTTCAGTGAAATAGATTTAAAAAGACTCCGGGATATGCTATTAAAAAAATTTAATATCAATACTACTTTAAGAAACCAGAACGAAGGAAAGCAAATTTATATTCCTTCAACTGAAGTTGAAAAGTTCATATCAATCGTGAAACCGTATATCCATCAATCAATGGTATACAAAATTAAGGTAACATAATTGCCTAAATGGTAACGGAGGCGTTTATTAAGGTAGGCTAGGCATGGATGGAAATCATGCCGGTAGTGCAAACGCATAAGCCTGCTTGACTGCAAGGGCGGCGACCCGCGCAGGCACGAAAGTGGAAGTTAGTGATCCGATGCGTTTCGAGTGGAAGACGCAAAGCCCAACGGATAAAAGTTACTCTAGGGATAACAGGCTGATCTTCTCCAAGAGTCCATATCGACGAGAAGGTTTGGCACCTCGATGTCGGCTCATCGCATCCTGGGGGTGTAGAAGCTCCCAAGGGTTTGGCTGTTCGCCAATTAAAGCGGTACGCGAGCTGGGTTCAAAACGTCGTGAGACAGTAAAAGGAAAACCATGCTGTCTATAAATTTAGCTAAATGCTGGAAAATCTGAGTATTTCATGCTACAATAATATTGACCCTTTGGTCCTTATTAAAGTAATAATGCAATGAATGCAGACAATCAGCAGGAAAGGCTATGCTGTTACATTTCCGGATATGTTGATGGCGAAGGAAGTTTTCATGTCGCAATCCAAAAGGTTGCTCATGTAAAATTTGGCTATCAAATATTGCCTGAATTTCATGTAAGCCAATCTAAAGATAGACCAGTAGTGCTTGAGCTGATTAAAAAGCTTTGGCAGTGCGGTTATATCAAGGAAAACTTTCGTGGAAAAGACAATAATTTGGTATTCGTCGTTCGCAACCGGAAAGACTTGCTTTCTAAAGTGATTCCTTTTTTCAGAAATTTTCCCATGCTTTCTACAAAGCAGGAAGATTTTAAAAAAATTTGCTTCAATTGTTGAAGCAATGGAAGAAGGAAGACATTCTAACAAAGCAAACTTCTTAAAGCTTATGAAAATTGCCTTATCTATGAATGGTAATGGCAAATATCGTAAGTTAAATAAAGAAGAAGTCATTAATAGTATAGAATCCTCAGAGACTACACGCTAAATAATTTCACTGTTATAGTGAAATAAAGATATAGTCCGAACTGCATAGCGATATGCAGAATCTGATAGAAATGTCGATCACCATGGAGCACTATCTGTAATAGAAATGGTAAAGTGCAAAGTAACATCAATTGTTGGTCCTTATCTGCTGTGGGTGTTCGAAACTTGAGTAGTCGCTTTTCTAGTACGAGAGGACCGAAAAGCATAGACCTCTGGTGTACCCGTTGTCGCGTCAGCGGCACGGCGGGGTAGCTAGGTCTAGTTAGGATAAGCGCTGAAGGCATATAAGCGTGAAGCCGTCTACAAAACTAGGTTTCGTTGTTCCTAATTTTAGGAACGAAAGGTTCGCAGGAGACTACTGCGTACTTCAGTTAGGTTTTAGATGTTAGGTGGAAGATATTAGTAGCAATACTAATATCTGAAATCTATAATCTGTTATCTGACTTTATAGGCTGCAGGTGTAAGCATAGTAATATGTTTAGCCGAGCGGTACTAATCAACCAAAAAAAGTTTTATTTTCTCCCTGTTAAATAATTGCACGGCAATTAAAGAACGTGTATAATCTATAAATATGATAAAACATTATTTAAAGATTGTAGGTACTGCCTTGATAATCTTGGCGGTAATTGGCACTTTTTACGTTCTTTCCAATAATTTAGTTTACGCACTTAAACCCTAAAACGCGGAATAATGCATTCCTCGTTCGATTTTATTCTTTTAGTTCTTCACGGGGTCCCCAAAAATTAGGAGCGCATTCCCGCCAAAGGCGGGAAGAGCACGGATTTTTGGGGAAAAGGAGAACTTTATGCAACCGGTGAGTTATGGCTTATAGCCATAACGAACAAGTGGAATAAAGTTGGACGAGGGTGGCATTTACGGCCGGGTTCTACCTGATCCCATCCCGAACTCAGAAGTAAAAACGGTTCGTGCCGATGATACTCTCACGCATGTGAGTTGGGAAAGTAGGCAGTCGCCCACTATAAAAACTCCTCCAAAAGAGGAGTTTTTAAATTTTAAAGTTGTAAGTGCTATAATGCAAGCATGCTTTACCAGATATTTTTAATTGGCTCCCTGCTTTTTGCCTTTTTGTTGTTGTTCGTCGTTTCCAGTTCATTATTAGGTTTTATGCTCACTCGAGTGCCGTTTGTGCCTACCCGAGCGGCTGATATTGAATTCATTGTAAAAAAATTGGGTATTACATCGAAAGATATTTTTTACGACCTAGGAAGCGGCAACGGCAAGGTTTGTTTTATTGTCAATAAATTAACAGGAGCCAAGTGTGTGGGATTTGAATTGACATGGTGGACGTATTTATGGGCTAAAATTAAATTAAAATTCAAAGATCAAAAATCAAAATTACAATTCAAAAATCAAAATTTTTTTAATCACAATTGGGGCGAAGCAACAATAATTTACGGCTATTTGTACCCCATGCTTATGAGGCAAGTTCAGGAAAAATTTATTGCGGATTGTAAACCCGGCAGCAGGGCAATTATTCGCGATTTCCCATTCCCGGACTTAAAACCCGTAGAGGTTTTTTATTTACCCCAGAACCATGAAATATATGTTTATAAAGTTTAAACGGGCTAATGTAACGCAAATATAAAGCCAAGACAATATTTAAAAGCACGATTGACACTTACTACCGCAGGGCATATAATTTAATTGAAACAAATAAGTTTAATTTATGAATAAAATAACTGCAAAAAGTGTTTTTTTAATCAGTCTTTTTATTGTCATCGCAGGCTTAGTCTTGCGGTTTTTTATTTTACCCTGGCCAGTGGCGGCGCTCACTTACGATGAAATCGTAAGAGGGCAAAGCCAGGGGCAAGTGCTGGGTACGACAGCCGGCAACCAGTGGTATGTTGCGCCAACCGGCACTGCTTCCGGCGACGGGTCGCAGGCGCGTCCGTGGGATTTGCAGACCGCGCTTAACCACCCTGCCCAGGTTCAGCCCGGGGATACCATATGGCTTTTGTCAGGTTCTTACACAACCCCGAATTGGGTATATTATTCTAAACTCAAAGGAACAGCCCAGGATCCTATAAAGGTGCGCGGCGAGCCGGGGAAGAGAGTGACCATTGACGGCTCCATAAATACCAAGTCGTCTTATACTTGGTATATGGACTTTGAAATTTGGCAGTCCAAGGCCAGAAGCGGCCTGCGCTATACCGAATGCATTTCCACCAATCCGGGCATAAATTACGACCCGAACAATCCTGTGTACGGCGACAAATTTATCCATTTGGTTTTGCACGATTGTTCGGCCAACGGCATAGGCGGCTGGCGGGGCAGCGAAGGCAATGAATTTTACGGCAATTTGGTGTATTTTACCGGCGATTACAGCAGTACGGAAAATCGCGGAATTTACCACGCATTTACAGCCAGAATGTAGCCAAAGACCGGCGCGTACAAGAGATTACCGACAACATTGTCTGGGGCGGCTGGGAAC
>LMZT01000167.1 GCA_001567115.1 Candidatus Hinthialibacteria bacterium OLB16
GGAATCTGTCGAGGGAGGACCCCAGCATGGCTGGTCGATGAATGGAGATATCCTCGAGTTTTCCGGCTCTGGAAGCAGTATCAAGCTGAAAGGCCGGGACTATGGCGATTTCATTCTCCGCCTTGAATATCGCCTGCCGCTGGGCGGGAACAGCGGGGTCCTGATCCGCCAGCCGGTGCAGTTCAGCTCCTCGGAAGGAATCGAGATACAGGTGTTGGATGACCATGCTCCCGAGTATGCCGATATCAAACCCTACCAGCATGCCGGCTCCATCTATGGGGTTGTGCCTGCTGCCAAAGATGTCATCAAGCCGGCTGGTGAATGGAACTCGATGGAAATTCTCTGTCTGGGATCACGGGTACGAAGCAGCATCAATGGCACTGTTCTGACCGATGCAAATGTCGATGATTACCTTGGATTGAAGAACCGTCCGAGGCGTGGAGGCCTTGGCCTCCAGAACCATGGCTCGAAGCTGGAGTATCGCCATGTCCGGATGAAGCGGCTGGATTGATTCCGATCAGCCTTTCAAAGCGCCGCTGGTGATGCCTTTCAGGAACAGGCGTGTGCTGAAAATAAACAGGATCGCCAGCGGAATTGCCGACAAGGCATACCCGGCGAACATCTGGCCATACTGCCCGCCGACTCGTGAGTTATATCGCAGGATTCCAACTGTCAGCACCATGACTTCTTCGCTGGAGGTGGTCACCAGAGGCCACAAAAAATTGTTCCAGACACCCAGTGCGCTGACTATCGCCACCACCCCGATCACCGGGCGTGAGAGAGGCAGGGCCACATGCCACAGCTGGCCGAACAGACCCGATCCATCCACCTGGGCTGCCTCGAACAGGTCATTATCGATCTCCGAAAAGAAACCCCGCAGCAGATAAATCCCCAGAACCTGGCCTCCGGCGATGTAAGGAAGGATCATCACCCAGTAGGTGTCGATCAGGTTCAGTGATTTCACCCACACAAAAGACGGAACCAGCATCAGGACCCCTGGAATCATCATCATGGCAATGATTCCATAATACAGCAGGGACCTTCCGGGAAAGTGGTACCGGGCGAACAGAAATCCGGACACACAGGAGAAAGCCACAATGCCGATCAGGCTGAGGGCAGTCACAAGCAGGCTGTTGAACAGGTATTGAGACAAGTCATGAAATGCCTGTGCATAGTTCTCAAAACGCAATGGAAAAGTCGGCAGCCAGAAGCTGTGGTAGAACTGATGGGTGTCTTTGAGGGAGGTCATCAGCATGAAGATGAACGGGTAAAAAGTGGCCAGCAGAATGCAGCACAGCCCGATTCTCCAGAGGAGACCTGGCAGGCCCGAATGCTTTCGAGAAACGGATCCTTGCATTCTTACACAGTCTCCCTGGCAGGTTGATATTTTTCGGTGAGGAAGTAACGGTTCAGGGTGAGGGTGAAACACAGAAGGAACAGCAGCATCAATAATCCGATGGCGCAGGCATACCCCATCCGCTGGTAAGTGAAGCCATTCTGGTACATGTACAGCCCCGGAACCAGGGTTTCGTATCCAGGTCCTCCATCCTCGGTCAGAATGAAAACCCCCTCAAAACCATTGACAATACCGATCACAGTCATGATCAGAAGCAGCCTGAACTGCTGAAGCACAAGAGGAACATGGATCAGAAAAATTCTCCCAACTTTCCCCAGGCCATCCACCTCAGCCGCCTCGAGGACATCCGATGAGATATTTGCCAGGCCTGCATAGTAGATCAGCACATTGACTCCATACGCAAATGGAAACCCGACACAGGCCACAGCCCACAGCGCGGTTTTAGGCTGGCTGAGCCATCCCCGCACCCAGTCCTGCAATCCGAGAAAAGTGAGCAACTCGGTCAGGATTCCAGCATCGGAATAGATATAACGCCAGATCATGAAGGTCACCACACCTGGCACAACCATCGGAAGCACCAGAGCGGCCCGGCAGGCAAACCGCCACTGTTCAGAGCGCAGATGGAATATCATTTCCGCAACAATGAATGGCACACTCAGATTGGCCACCAGGACAAAGATTCCCAGGCGCAGCAGGTTGTACAGGCTCTGAAGGAAGACTGGATCGCGGCTGAGCTCGAAAAAGTTTTTCAGGCCGACCCAGTGGCTCTGGGCGCCCACATCCCAATCGGTAAAGGCATGGTACAGGGCTGAGACCGCCGGGATGTAATTGAAAACAAACAGGAACCCCAGAGGCAGGAACAGGAGAGCATAAATGACAGCCAGAGGGGGTGACCCCGGCGGGCGCTTTCTCCTTCGGAGGGATCGGGTTGGAGAAAGAGCATGCTCATGCATGGGCTGGTCTGAATTTCGATCGATCATAGGCTCTGCTCGATTTCCTTCTGGAGCCGGTCCTTGTGTTCCTGCCACACAGGATCCATCCCGGCAAAGTCCCAACCAGGCTCGTTGCGATGCTCTTCAACCCAGGCACGGAAATTATCTTCAAGAACCTTGAGAAATTCATCCAGGCTCATGCCGTCATTCAGGTAAAGATCAAGCATTCGGCGCCACTGTTTCTTGTACTGCCCACTCATCGATTCAAGCCATTTGATGGCACAGTAGCGCCGTTGAAATATCTCATCGAAGGGCTTCAGCTCCGGAGACATTTCAGCCCCTTTGATATTCGGGATAAAAATCAGGGCTTCAGAAGCCAGTCTTTCGACTGCCTGCGGTGTGCTCAGATACATGAGGAAGTCGATGCAATCCTCGAGGTTGTTGTTGATGCGCGCACTGTTGGTGATATGCAGCTGGATGGCGGCCCCTCCGATCACTGTTGCCGGGGTTCCTGATGCATATCGGCAGGTCTCTGTTGTCAGGGTCGGAATATAAGCGACACCCCACTCAAAGTTGAGATAGGGATCTGTTGCCAGGCGGCGAATCAGAAAGGAGGAGTCCCACAGGATGGGGATTCTCCCGGTCAGGAAAAGGCGTGCGGTGTCGCTGTTTTTCAGCTCCATCGGCCAGTGCTGCCGCCATTCGTAGAGGATCCGGTTCATCTCCCGCCAGCGCGGATCTCGGCGTGTAAAAAATCCTTTTGTAAACAGATATCCCGCTTCGCGGGGTTCGAGATAATGGCCGAGATAACCAACTGAATCGGCGCTTGATGGCACCAGATCCATATCCGGAAGGATATCGTGGTAGATCATCTCAAACAGAATATCCTGCCCCCAGTCGGACCCCAGGCCCATGATGGCTGTGGTCATGGGAGTGACACCCTGCTCACGAATCTTCTTGAACTGGGTTTCCATCTCTGTCCAGGTTCGCGGCATCGAATCCACACCGAGACTGCGCAGCATATCCTTGTTGTAGTAGAGGCCTGTTTCGACTATGTCGATGGATATGCAATAGAGTTTCCCATCCGGCGCCTTTTTGGCATTCACCAGATCCTGGTTCTTGAAGGACTCGATCCAACGCTGATTTCCGGGGATGTAGGGGTTGGGTTTTTCCATGTACTCATCGAGCGGGATATACCAGCCCTTATCGACATCCTGCCAGGCGATCTCTGCGTTCTGATGAATGATTTCAGGGGCGATTCCACCGATCAGCTGGGTTTTCAACCACTCTCCCTCGCCGCCGCCGGTCGATACAACCTGCTGATACAGGATTTTTTTCCCCGGATGCAGTTCCTCCCACTCATGGGCGAGATGGTCGGCTTGCTCGACAGGCTTCCCGATTCCTGAGGGGATGGTGCCAGGTGTGTAGACATTGAGATCAACCTTGATTGGCCGAATTGTGGATCCCGGGGCAGAACCAGGAGCTGGTTTTGAGTTTTCAGATTTACCGGACTCTCCACACCCAGACAAAATCAGATTTGAAATCAGCAGAATAATTGGGAGGCGTGTCAACATGGAAGACATAGAGGAGCATAATAACTGGATTACGCTTAATTTGCACGGTTACTGGTTCTGTTTTGTTGTATGAGACCCTGCCGGGTTCTGTTCCATATTGCTGCTTGTGTTAGGATGTTACATGCCCCGATGCCAGAGGAGTTCCATCTGGCAATCCTGGTTTCCGGGACCATAAACTGGCCATTGGAGGATGACTCGATGAAAGAGGAGGCTCTTGCCAATCACAATCCGGATATGGAATCGAGGCGCCGTTTTCTCCGAAAGTTTCTCTCTGTTCCTGCTGTAGGGATCACACTCAACTCCCTGATGGAAGCCTCTCATTCTAAGGAGGTTCCTCAACCGCCTCAGAATCAATCCCGCTGGCAGATTGGATGTTACACACGTCCCTGGGATAAGTATGAATATCTCTTCGCCCTGGATGCTATTGCCAAAGCGGGCTATGAGCATGTGGGGTTGATGACCACCAAATCTTTCAATGGATTGATCATCTCACACGAAACCACACTGGAGACCGCACACCAGATTGGAGAGGAGTGCCGCCAGCGTGGCCTCAATCCTCTGTCGGCGTATGGTGGAGACATACCGGTGGCAGCTTCCCTCGAAGCGGGGATTGAGGGCCTGAAAAGGATCATTGAAAGCTGTGCGGCAGCGAGGGTGAAGAATCTCATGCTCGGGGGTGTCACGGATGAAAAACTCCATGCACCCTATTATAAAGCCATTTCAGAATGCTGCGATTTCGCATCGGAAAAAGGCATTGGCCTCAGCATCAAACCTCATGGCGGAACCAACTCGACCGGCCCCCAGTGTCGGCAGATCATCGAACTGGTGAACAATCCTAATTTCCGCCTCTGGTACGATCCAGCCAATATTCTTTACTATTCGGATGGGCAGATCGATCCGGTTGAGGATGCCCCTTCTGTCGATGGTCTGGTGGTGGGAATGTCGGTCAAAGATTACCATCATCCCAAAGAGGTTCTTCTGACTCCCGGAACCGGCCAGGTTGATTTCCTGAATGTCATGAAGAAGCTGGTCTCAGGTGGATTCCGGTCCGGGCCATTGATTGTTGAATGCCTTAAAGTTGGAGAACCGGAAACAATCCTCGAGGAAGCCAGAAAAGCCCTGCGGTTTACCGAATCCCTGACCGGCCAGCTCGGCTGAATTGAACAGGAAAGAATATTGATAATAAAGCAATCTCACTGATTCGATAAATCGAACATTACAGAATGGAGGAAGAAAATGTCGCTTCAATCCTGGCAGGCGAAGAGTGAAAAAATCAGGACAGAGTTTCTGAAACTCAAAAAAGAACAACCCGATAAACTTAATGACCGCCTCAACCTTTCCTGGAGCAACTGGGGTTTTGGGATGGAATCTTTATCTGAATCGGCCGGAAGGTTGTCCCGGAATCAGATCAGGTTTATCGAGCTCCATGGCAATGCTTATGGCCCCGATCTGGCCTATAAACCTGTTGAGGCTAAAAAGATCCTCCAGGACCATGGAATCGAAGTGGCAGGGATTTGCGGCATGTTCAGCCCGGATAACGAACTGGCCAGCAACCGGGGAGTGGTTCGTCAACGCGCACTGGATTATATCCGGCGGACTATCGATCAGGCACTCGCATTTGGAGGTAAATACATCCTGGTGGTTCCAGCGGCTGTCGGACGGCCCACGCCAATTGACCCGATGGAGTTTGACCGCTCAGTTGATACTTTAAAAATTGTTGCGGATGATTTTGCCAAGGCCGGCTTGCGTTGCGCCATCGAACCGATCCGCTCCGCCGAGGTCAGCATTGTTCACACTTTTTCAGAAGCCGAGCGATATATCCAGGCGGTCGGCAGCCCCGGCGTCCAGCATATCAATGGAGATGTCTATCACATGCTGGTTGAAGAATCCCACATCCCGGAAACGATTGTGAAACATGGCTCTCGTCTCACCAACCTGCATCTGGCCGACACGAACCGTTGCGCTCTTGGTGATGGAATGCTGGATGTCGACACCCTGATCATGGCGCTGTATCTGATCGGATATAACAATCCCGATTGTTTCTGCACACCGGAACCTCTCGGCCCTGGAGGAGATCCCTATCCGGCCATGTTCGGGAAGCCAGATCCCGCTTTGCTGGATCGCCTGGTCTCGAAATCGGCTGATCATTGGCGTGAACGTGAGGAGTGGGTCCGTTCGCTGTAAGACTCAATCCGGGCTGGGCTTTGAAACATCATGTTCTTGAACCCTCTTCAAAAGCGAAGGCAGAGTCATGGCAGGATCTTCGGCTTTTGGTCCGGATTGGCGATGGATGAATCAACAGGCATCATGAACTGGGTTGGCGAAAACCCTCTTCGCTGTCGTTTTGGACGGTCGATCCCCCTGGAACCTTCCCTTGAATCCCTTTCGGAGTCTTCAATGTCAGAGAGAAATAGGTTCCCACACTTCGTTCACGCGATTCGCGCCGTGATTCCCGGAATCCGACATCGAAAATCCAGTCATGAAAATCCCGGGTGATGCCGATTCTCCGCATCCGGGTCAGGCTGTCATCGATATCGTAAAACTCCTGGTAGCGCAGCTTGTATCGTGGGGAGATGGTCAGGTCGGCGATGAATGAAACCTCTTCCTCAGATTCATTCGTATGCTGATCGAACTGGTATTCCGAATAGGAAAGCCCGAGTGTGATCAATTCGGTCGGCATCCATGTGACTGCATTCCGGAATGAACGCACATACGACCCCTGGGGTTCATATTCGAGATATGAGGACAGTGTCAGCCATTCAAACGGAAGGACAAAGAGCTCAGCATAAATCGTGGACATCCGCTCCTCGCCTTCTTCTGTCTCTGTAAAATCAAAGGCAGAGGAGACTGCTGCGACAACCCAATCCCGGGTTGCCCCATTTGCACGCCGTGTTTGATAACGGCTCTCCAGGCGGTATTCAAATCCAAAGAATTCATCTCGAAGGCTGTCGACCTCATCGATGAATGGAAAGCCGGGCCGGTCGATTCGGGACAGCTCTCGTGACCGGCGAATCGCCGAACCGGGGATCTTTGCGGTGGGATCTTCCTGATCCGGATGCATGTCCTCAAAATCAGAACTCGGCAGCTTCCCGACCAGTGTAATGCTCGGCTCAAACAATAAACGCCGTTCGACCGCTGCGGCCGGATCATCCAGGCGGATTTCACGGCGAGTAATGAATTCGACCCCTCCGGATGCAATTCCCCGCATCAACCCATCGTAATCCTCGATCAACCGTTCGCTGACATGCTCGCCTTTCCGGCTCCAGATATGGGTCATCCGTTGAGCATCGGAATATGCGGTTCCTTCAATGGAAAGGAATGGAATCAGATTGAACTCTTCAAAAGGAAATGGGCGGTTGATTTCGCCAACGATATTTGCACGTTGAAAATCCTGGTGAATATCCGCATCGTTAATCCCCGGCGGAACCAGTTTCGGATCGATTCTCGCGACATTTTTTGTATTAGTGGTCTGGTTGCTTGCGTAATTTCCCGCTGAGAGCCTGAGGCGATGGTAGATGTCTGTGCCTGTAAATGGACGCCGCTTCGAGTCATACACCACCTCAGGGGCTCTTTCATCCTCGGGGACATCAAGAATGTTGAAGTCTTCGAGCCTTTTTTTGTAAATCACACGGAAGTTACTGTTCAGGCGGCGTCGGGCAATATTGATAAAGGCATCACGATCGGAATTGAGTTCGTCCTCTTCAAACCCCCGGATAATTTCTTCTGACCGGTAATCATCATCGAAATCGGGATCGGATAGGCGACGCCCTTTGGCCGTTACTGTCCATTCCGGGCCGAAACGCTGGAAATGCTGAAATGCAATCTTGCCGCGTGAACCTTCCGTATCGGTCCTGGCTGCATTGCTTTCATTAAAATCGTTCTGCTGGTCGATCCAATACCCATGAATATAACTGTCCGCTTCCGGCCTCTGCAGGTAATTCCACCGCGCTCCAACCCCAACACCCTGTTTGGTGTACCCGTCCAGATAGATGGTTCCACGCGCCAGCGGATGTAGCACCTTGTCATAATGCAGGTGGAAACGGTTCAGCAGCACAACCCCTTTGTTGCTGTCGACTCCGGGTTCAAAAACATAGGCGAATGGTTCTTTGCGGAGTGAACGGGTCAGGTATGGGAAATAAAAAATCGGCACCCCCAGAACTCGATACACAGCCCCATACAACCACACCCGGATTCCCGGCACCACCCGAAAAAAATCAGACTCGAGGTGGTAATGCGGGATGGCGTACCCGCAGGCGGTAATTGTCCCTTCTTGAACCTCGTAACTGTAAGCCTGAGAGACACCCTCCCGGTCACGGACATCGATCTCGCGGATTTCTATCTTTCCGCCGGTTACGAAAATTTCGGAGGAACGCATGACCGCCCGGGTCAGGATTCCCCGGCGTGTTTCAGTATTGAATTCGAGGTGTTCACCGGTCATTAATTGCGGGCCGAGGGTGACACGGACATTGCCAATCGCGGTGATCTGCCCGGAGAGCTCATCGAAGGTGATCTGGTCGGCCATGAAACTGGCTTCACCCAGAAGTATGGTGGGACGAACCTTTCCTTCTTTTGAGAATGTCAGGAGGTTGTAGGTTTTGCCAGTTGCATCGATCCGTTCGATATCCAGCGGGACAGGCGCCCCCACAGTGAAAGGCAATGCAGGAGTGTCCTGGCTTGCCGCCATCAGGCACATCACCACTGCCGCTCCCCATCGCCACAAGACAGAACAATCCATGAACATAAGATAGAAAGGGTTCCTTTCCCGGTCAAGCAAACCCTTCTCATTATCGATGTAAAATCAGATATTCTTTAAATACTATCCAGCTGTTGAAAATAACGTTTTGGGGTGGATTTTCTGGAACCTGGATTCAAAAAGAAGGGCGATTCATAGACTCAATCGTCGATACCTTCATTCCGCATGACCCGCTGCCCGGTTGTTTCGACTGCGGTTCTCCAGAGAGGGCCTTGCGGATCCACAAACTTCCGTTCCAGGACCGCCGCTTCGGTTGGGATATGGCAGGGGATTCTGTGGCATGTGGCCACAATCATCTTGGTTCTTCCCGACATGGCTGCATGGACGGCATTCTGACCCAGCATCTGGCAGTACACACTGTCACTGGCATTGGCGCGCAGGGATCGCACCAGGTAACTTGGATCGATGTACCGGACCTTGGCCTTGAAGCCATCCTGTTTGAATCTTCGCGCCACCTGATCCTTGAGGTAAATCCCGATATCATCGTAAATCTTGTTTCCGGAGGCATCGACTCCACAGCAGTCTTTCTGGTGCGGCAGCAGGGTTTCTGCCACCCCTTCGGCGACAACAACCAGCGCATGGTGGCGTTGAGACAGACGAGTTTTCAGTGCTTCGATGAACCCCCCCGGCCCATCCAGATCGAATTTCACCTCCGGGATCAGGAGAAAATTGACATCCCCGCTGGCGATCGAGGCATAGGCTGCGAGGAATCCCGATTGGCGGCCCATCAGTTTGACAATCACCACACCATTGTATTCAGCAGTTGCCTCGACATGTGCGCCACGCAGGACCTCTCCGGCCACTGCCACCGCGGTCTCAAATCCAAAAGTGCGTTCCACCAGTCCAATATCGTTGTCGATTGTCTTTGGCAGCCCGATCACCGAAAGCGGGTAGTGGATTTTCTCGGCGGCATGTGAAACCGCCAGCGCGCCCTTCTGTGTCCCGTCTCCTCCGATGCAGAAAAGGATGTTGATGGACCTTTTCCTCAGAAATTCGACCATTTCGGCAGGGTCCTGATTCCCCCGGGAAGTCCCCAGGTACGACCCTCCTTCATTCGAGATGGGTTCAATCAATTCGGGTGTCAGTCGAACCGGCGGGTGTTCCGATGAATCCACCATGCCGCTGAAGCCATACCGGATGCCATGAATCTCATTGACCCCATAATGGAAGGTGAGAGTCAGCACCAGCGACCGAATCACATCATTCAGCCCGGGGCAGAGGCCTCCACAGGTGACTATCGCCGCACGGGCTTCAGCTGGATTGAAATAAATGCTTTTTCGAGGGCCTGCCTGTTCGAATGCAAGCGGCCGGGGATCCGAATCAGACCCCTGGCAGGTTTGTGGATAAAAGGGTGAAAGGAGCACCTGGCAATCTTCTGTAGCAGAGTCGGGCAGGAACAGAGAGAGCTTGGAGGAATGAAGGAGAGGGGAAGGGTAGTTTGGCTGCCCCAGCAGAGGAACACCTTTACGGATATATTGAGCCGCTTCCGCTGGAATCCGCATGTCGACCGGCCACCTTTCAAGGCTGCTTTTTTTCGGATGTCGTGTGTGTGACTTCCGAGCTGGCTGCTTCGAGTTTGTCGGATGCAGTCCGGCTCTTGGGATCCCCTTCGGCAGCGAGTTTCCACATTTCTCGTGCTTTAACGGCTCCCCCGACTTTGGAATAGGCATCCCCCAGATGTTCATAGATCACCGAGGAGCCTCTCTTGTACTCTTCGGAGATCAGTGAGGCCGCTTTTTCCAGAGTTTCAACCGCTTTTTTATAATCACCCATCTGGTAATAGACCCAGCCCAGGCTGTCTGTGATGTTGGGATTATCCGGTTCCAGCTTCATGGCCTTCTGAATCAACTCCAGAGCCTTATCGAGCTTGATCCCGCGCTCCGCATACATGTATCCCAGGAAGTTATAGCATTCGGCATATTCCGGCGCGATCTGTGCTGCCGCTTCCGCCGCTTTTTCAGCTCCTTCGATGTCATTCAGCTTGTCGCACACGATCCCAAGCTGAATGTACAAGGTTGCATCCTCAGGTTCCTGGGCAACTGCCATTTCAAACAGTTCGCGGGCTTCTTTATATCGTGATGAATCCGACATCAAATGCCCAAACCCACGAATCGCCGGAAGGTTCGATGGCCAGGCCTCGATCGCAGCACGGAAATTCTTTTCAGCTTCTGCCGTAGAGCCATCGACCAGAGCGATATAGGCCTGAAGGGTATATGCCTGTGATTTGAGTGTAGCTTCGGGGGCATCCTGGACAACTCTCTGGAAATAGGGCAATGCCTCAGTGGTGGATCCGGATCGCAGATAGGACATCCCGATTTCATACCGCAGCTGCTGGTTATTCGGGTGCAGCTCGAGGGCGCGATTCCAATATTCCAGTTTCTTCCGGTCCATCTTCAGGTCCAGGTAAAGATTGCCGATTTCTAGATACCGCAACCCTTTTGCCGTTTCTGAAGCCGCCTGAATTGCCAGGCCAAAATGCCTCTCGGCATTTTCAAATGAGGCATCTTTGAGATACGCCAGGCCGATCAGCATCTCGATTTCATCGCGTTTGCTTCCCGGAAGAGTGAGCGCCTGGCTGGCTTCACGCACCGCATCGCCATACCGCTCCTTGCCGAAAGCCATCTGGGCGCGAATGATCGCCATGCTGGCATCTTCACCTTCCAGCTGGGAAAGAGCCTCTAGCTCCTTTTCGATTGGATCAAACTGTTTCATCTTCACCAGGTAGTGCAAATATGCGTGGCGGACCTGAATCGTGGCGGTAGCCGGTTCGACAGAGAGGTATTCGTTGTAGAGTTCTTTCACCCGTTCGACAGCATCTGGATCTCCAAAGACCATGTGGGCATGCAGAAGCAGGTTTTTTGCATCCTGGTCCTTGGGGATTTTTTTGAGGTATTCCTCGAGATATTCGACCGCGGCATTGGGAAGGCCGAGCTCAATTGCCAGTTTTCCCGCCAATATCAGCTGGTCAGGGCGGGGTCGATAGTTTGGGTTCTTGAAAAGCAGGGCCAGCTCTTCGAGCGCACGGGTTTTGTAGCGCAACCGGACTTCCCCCGTGCTGGACTCGGCCTGCATCAGTGCAATACGGACAACATTCTCATCGGCAATCGGATTTCCCTTGATCCGATCCAGGTATTCCAGGGCTTCGGCATATTCACCCAGCTCCTGCTTGCAAAGCCCCAGGAGATACGCCGCCTGGTTTCCAAGCGGGGATGCCATGACCGGCTCGAGATATTTCTGGGCCTTTCCGTATTCCTTCAGGTTGTAATAGCAGCGCCCGATATAGAAGTTCCACAGAATGGACTGCTGTGGCAGAGCCTGTTGAAGAACAAGGTAATCTTCGATCGCTTTTCTGACATATTCGGGTGAATCGACCCGCTGCTGCAGATATTCCGCCCGCAGCTGCCTGGCTCGTGTCTGCTCCGGAGAAAGTTCGAGGCATCGGTCGAGTGATTCCAGCATCTGGTCCAGCTTGCCGTTTTTCTGGTACACGAGGGCTTGAATGAAATGAAGGCGATAATAATCCGGGTCGATGGCCTTGGTTTTGTCCAGGTATTCCTGGGCGCGCGGAGTGTCATCCCGGTAGCACAATTCCGCCAGGCTGGTCAACGCAACCGCTGAATCCGGCCAGGCTGCCACCGAAGCTTCAAGAGTTTTCATCGCCTCGGCCAGTTTCCCCTCGCGAATGAGCTGGAGGCCTCGAGCCAGTGTCAGGCGATGCCGGAGCCGTGCCTGATCGGTGGCGGTCACCACCTGGTCGGTGACACGAACTGCATCATCGAAGAAACCTTCGTTCCAGGAATGTTTCGGAGCTGAGGATGGTGTCGTTCCGGGAATCTGGGCCGGTGCTGGAGTGGATGGGGAAGCCGATTGGACAGTGCTGGCCGCTTTGATTTCCGCTGCCTCCTCCCCCCGGCCTGCCGATGCAATAACAGCAAACAACAACACAGTGAAGAAAGTGGTTAATGGTCTCATATCGCTTATAGGTTAAACAAAAGGATGGGTTCCTGAAATAGGTGTGCTCCTGATTCTCCTTTTTTCAGGACTGCTCTTCCTCTCCATTGAAGAATGCGATCACTTTTTTCAAATCTTCCCAGACATCACGCTTGGCATTGGGATTTCGCAGCAGATAGGCTGATGGTAAGTCGGCATGACAGGGATCGATCCGAACTTTTTCCAGGTCCCACGAATCCGTGTCAGTCCCTCCCGGGATTGGAGGACTGTTTTTGCGGCAACAGCCCCCAGTGTGACAATCACCTGAGGCTGGATGATTTCGATCTGTTTGAACAGGTTCGGAGAACAGGCCTCAATTTCATCGTCGAGCGGTGTGCGATTCTCCGGCGGACGGCATTTGACGACATTGGCGATGTAGGCATCCTCGCGCCGAATCCGGAGGCCTTTGGTGATCATTTCAGTCAGCAGCTGCCCGGCTCTTCCAACAAAAGGTTCACCTTTCCTGTCTTCTTCGGCGCCAGGCCCTTCACCGACAAACATCAAGGCTGCAACCGGACTTCCGACACCATAAACCAGGTTGGTACGGTTTTCTCCCAGCCGACATGCCTGGCAGGAGTGTAGGGGTTTCTCAAGTGCTGCGAGTTTTTTCCTGTTTTCTTCAGAGCGTCCCGGATCCGCTGCAGGATAGGCTCGAATGAATGGCTGAGCTGCAGCCGTGGATTGGCTGCCCACTTTGGAAGCTGCTGAAGAACCCCCAGGTTTCTCTGGTGGAGTGGGTTGAACTGGTTTGGACTTAGATTTTCCAGGCATTTGGGTCTTGTTAATGATGTCCAGGCTGTTGGTGCTCAGATAGAGCGACCTGATTCCGACTTTCTTCAGGCTTGCTGCAAGGGCCGCGAGTGTGGCGCGGGATGAATCAGCCATCGGTGGAGCCGGGTGCTATTCTATCGAGGCGAATCCGGATGGCTGCCTGGTGGGCTGTCAACCCTTCAGCCTCGGCCAGCTTCATCGCAGCTGGCCCGATATTCTCCAATCCTTCCGGTTCCAGATGCACCAGGCTGATTTTTTGATGAAATCATCCACTGACAGGGCTGAGCTGATGCGTGCATGACCTCCGGTCGGCAGAACATGGTTGGTTCCCGCGGTGTAATCACCGATCGGTTCTGTAGACCAGGGGCCGATGAACACCGCGCCGGCATGGCGGATGTGAGACAGCAGGGCCTGGGGATCCTCCGTCTGAATTTCGAGGTGCTCCGGGGCGATTCTGTTGGAGATTTCAACCGCCTGGCCGAGGTTTCGGACCAGGATCAAAGCCCCGCCAGTAGAAATGGATTTCTGAGCGACTTCTTTGCGTTCGAGTAAATCCAGTTGTGTTTCCACTTCTTTCTGGACTGCATCGAGGACCTGCCTCGAATCGGTCACCAGCAGACACATTTCACCACCGGCATGTTCCGCCTGGGATAAGAAATCCGCAGCGATAAAAGCGGGATCGGCGGATGGATCGGCGATAATCAGAATCTCGCTGTGCCCCGGCAGGCTTTCGATGCGGACCTCACCCTGAACCTGCCTTTTCGCTTCCATGACATAGGCGTTTCCCGGCCCGAAAACCCCATGGACCGCTGGAAATCCCTGAAGGCCGAATGCCATCGCAAAGATCGCCTGCGCACCGCCTATCGACCAGATTTGATCTGCTTTCAGGCCGAGCAGCGCACAGGTTCCCAGGATGAGTGGACTGACACTCTGATTGCTTTTCTGCGGTGGGGAACAAACCACAATTTCAGGGCAACCTGCCACCTGGGCCGGGATCACATTCATGATCAGGGTTGAAAACAGCACCGCCTCACCCCCCGGCGCATAAACCCCCACACGGTCAAGCGGGCGGAACAGCTGGCCGGTGCGGATCCCCGGCTCCTCATGAAACCAGTCGGTTCGTTTCTGTTTCTGATGGAAGGTCCGCACCCGTTTGATGGCCACCTGGATGGCCTCTCTCAATGGGGGGTCGATCCAATTCGATGCGGACTCAAATTCCTGCCGGGTGACACGGAACGAGTCCGCACAGGGAGATTTTTTGACCCCATCAAAGCGCAGGGTCAGGTCAGCGAGACCCTCCCACCCTTTTTCGGTGACTTCTTGCCTGATGGCTGCCGTCTGCACGGTCACATCGCGGATATTGGCTTCACGACGGGACAGAAACGCTTCCAGACCTGCCAGGGATTGAGTGGCATCGATAATCTGCATCGAATCCTGCTTCATCCGGCAACTGCACTGTATGCGACACGCACCCCGGCGAACGAAGCGATGGATTTGATGATCCCTTCGCTGTCCAGCCCCAGCCGTTGCAGTATGACTTCCCTGGCGCCATGCTCCACAAATTGGTCATGGATTCCGAGGCTGAGGACACGGGTGGGTGGGAGACCTTCTTCCTGCCAGGCTTCCTGAACTGCAGAGCCGAATCCACCTTGAAGCGTGTGCTCTTCAACAGTCACCAAATCCACCTTTTCCTCAGCGAGCTGATGCAGGATTTCCCGGTCAAGCGGTTTCAGGCTGCGCATGTTGATGACCCAGGGATTCAGGCCGAAACGGCCCAGCTTCTCAGCTGCTTCAAGTGATTCGGAGACCATGGTCCCGATAGCCAGAATGGCAATCCCGCTTCCCCGGCGTAAAACGTCACACTTTCCTGCCGGGATCGGAGGGGTCTCCAGCCAGTTCGGATAGTCTCCGGTGATGTTGATGCGTGGATAACGGACCGCGACTGGCCCCCCATGCGCAAAGGCGGTGCGCAACATGCCTGCCAGTTCCGCTTCATTGGAAGGAACCAGAACCATCAGATTGGGAATCATTCGCAGAAAGGTCATATCGAAGACCCCCTGGTGTGTGGCTCCATCCGCTCCAACCAGGCCGGCCCGGTCGATGGCAAATATCACCGGGAGATTCTGCAGGGCGACATCATGCACAATCTGATCGAAAGCTCTCTGCAGAAAGGTCGAATAGATCGCTGTGACCGGCTTCAACCCTCCCCGTGCCATTCCCGCCGCCATGGTGACTGCGTGCTGCTCGGCGATGCCAACATCGAAAAAACGGTCCGGGAATTCATCGGCAAACCCCGCCAGCCCGGTCCCGGTCGCCATTGCAGCTGTGATGGCGCACAGCCGGGTGTCTTTGCGCGCTTCACAGGCAAGCACATCCGAAAAGATATCGGTGTAAGCTTTTTCGCTTGCCTTCTTATGGGGTTTCCCGACAATTTTGTCGAAGGGGGTCGCGCCATGCCACTTGAGCGGCGCTTCCTCGGCCGGCGCATACCCTTTCCCTTTTTGTGTAATGCAGTGCAGCAGTATCGGGCCGGACAGTTTTTTCACACTCTCGAATGTATCGATCAGCTCAAACAGGTTATGCCCATCGATCGGCCCAAAATACCGGAAGCCCAGTTCTTCGAACCAGGTGCCCGGTATCAGCATTCCTTTGAAATGCTCTTCGGACTTGTGTATCGCCTTAAGGATGCCGGGGCCAACCGAAGGCAGGCTCCCGATCAACCGCTCGAGATCAGCCTTGGTGCGATTGTAGAACTGCCCCGTGATGATCCGGTTCAGGTAAGCCGACATGGCTCCGACATTTTTACTGATCGACCAGGCGTTATCGTTCAGAATGACAAGCAGATCCTTCTGCAGCTGGCCGGCATGGTTCAGGGCTTCAAATGACATTCCGGCAGTCATGCCGCCATCGCCGACAATCGCCACGACCCGTGAATAATCCTTGAGAAGGTCCCGCGCCAGC
>LMZT01000168.1 GCA_001567115.1 Candidatus Hinthialibacteria bacterium OLB16
GAAGAATGGTGGCCCGAGGCGAAAGTGGATCGACTGGATGGCCTGAAGTGGATCTGGAAGGACCGTTGGATCCACCTGCGCCATCCAACACGGAACCGATTCTGCGCATCATTGCCGAGGCGCCGGATCTGGCCGAAGCGCAAACGCTGGTCCAGGAGATGAAGAAGCGGATTGGAATATGAGGAAAGACGAAGGGGTCAATGGCACCCCTGGCTTTTTCCATTGAGGACCGATTGATAAAGTTCTTCATAATGCCTGGCAATGAGGTCACTGCGGAAATGCTGTTCGATCCGTTCACGTGCCTGTTTGCCCAGCTGGCGGTGCAGAACCGGATTTGAAAGGATCTGCACCACAGCGCGTGCCGCTTCGCAGAAACACCCGGGGCCGACCAGCCTTCCCTGGATCCCATCTTCAATGACTTCGGGGATTCCCCCCACACGATAAGCCACAACAGGCAGGCCGGATGCCATCGCCTCGGCGATCGACATCCCGAAAGACTCATTGCTGGAGGTGGAAAGCAGCAGATCCGCCTGCCTCAGCCGTTCCTCGATATTCTGGACAGATCCTTCGAAAAACGACCCGGTCGAGGACCCCCAGCTGGCGGGCGGTTTTTTCAGCCAGATCGCGGTCGGGGCCATCACCGAGAAAAACCAGGCGCACCGGCAGGTGGTTCCGTGCCAGATCCAGGACTTTGACCGCATCCTGCACTCTTTTGACCGGCCGGAAATTCGAGACATGCAGGATGGTTTTCGGGGAATGATTGTTCACAGGTGAATTCGGGGCCGGATGAAAAACTGTGGTATCGATGGGGTTGTAGATGACATGGATATCCCGGTTGACCTTGAATTTCTCGAGTGTGGCGCTCTTCAGATTGTTGGATACCGCAGTGACCGCATCGCTGCTGTTGATGCTGTATTCGACAATGGTGCGATAGCTGGGCTCCCAGCCGACCAGGTCGATATCGGTCCCATGCAGGGTGGTGATGATTTTCAGATCCTTATGGTTGTAGTGGCAGGCCATCATTTTGGCCAGCAACCCTGAAGTCGAATGGGGGATGGCATAATGAACATGGATCAAATCGAGATCATGCTCCTGGGCCACTTCGGTCAAACGCGTGGCCAGCGCGAGGGTATAAGGCGGAAACCGAAACACCGGATAGAGAGGCACATCCACATGGTGGAAATGGTAGCGCCTTTCATCACCGGCCAGTCGATGGGGGAGGTCATAAGAAAAAAAGTGAATTTCATGTCCGCGGTCCATCAGGCCCTTGCCGAGTTCACTGGCGACAATGCCGCTGCCGCCGATCGATGGATAACAGACCATTCCGATTTTCATGAGCTCCCTCCGGTCCTGCCAGGTTCTTTAAACAGCCCTCTGATAATTCAGTTTAACCATTGAACAAATTCGAGGATATTGTGGTCCGGGTCGGCCAGGTACAGCCAGCGCACCTGCCCCGGGATTTCCAGCGGGCCTTTCACAATCGGGATCGATTTCTCTTTCAGCAGTTCGACCATCCGGCCAAGGTCTTCCGCCTTGAGGGCGAGATGCGGAGTGAAAGGAGGTTCTATCGCGGGAAGAACCGGTGGAACCGGCTGATTAAACTCATCCAGGCACTGCAGCAGTTCCAGATTGCCTCCTTCGAGTTCGAAGAAAGCAAACGCCTCATGGTGATTCGGATCGAACTGGCGGAACATCAATTTCAACCCCAAAACATTGGAGTAAAAATCGATCGAACGGTCGAGGTCATTGACCCGGAAGGCAAAGTGGTCCACCTGCATCAGAATAACTCCTCCTGTTTGTGGATATTTGTCAGACAGGAAATCAGGCTTCAGGTTTTCCTGCCAACCTTATACACTCGACACACCTGTGAAAAACAGGCAGGCATCACTTTCATGAAAAAACTGCTTTTGTCCAGACTCATGGCACCATGAACTCAGTTCAGGGCTTTGCAGACACAGGGCCGGATTACCCGGCAGAGGAGGATTCGATGAGGGTGGATCGGCGTCAATTTATGGAATCGGCTGCAATCGGGCTGGGTGGGATGGTTCTGGCCTCGACAGGG
>LMZT01000169.1 GCA_001567115.1 Candidatus Hinthialibacteria bacterium OLB16
ATTCATGGCGCCCGATGAACCCAATGGCACCCGGAAAATTCCTTGGCGCCCGACATACTACAACCCAAAAGACAGTTCATCCCCGGCTTGCACCGGGGAACCAATGGAATCCCCTGCCACTGGATTCCCGCTTTCGCGGGAAAGACGATGAAGGGGGAGGGAATGAGGATTGAGAAAACGGTAAAGACGATGAATGGGGTGGGAATTGCCTGGTGCAGGGGCGGCATTCATGGCGCCCGGTGAACTGGACATGGTGGAGCTGAGGGGGATCGAACCCCTGACCTCAGGCTTGCAAAGCCCGCGCTCTCCCAGCTGAGCTACAGCCCCATGATTGAGTTCATCTGAAATTTCCGCTGCATTTCGACTGAAGTCAAGTCCCATTGGCTGCTTTCGGTTCTTCCTTTGCCGGAGTTTCTGTCTTCCTGCTTTTGTGTATATTATCCCGCAATGGGTTGAATATTCCCGCAAATAAGGAGACACAATCATGCCACGCATCAGACAATCTTTCTGCTATGGCCTGTTTGCAGATGAGGGGCGCTCGGTGGAGCAGGTATTACGCGATGCTGCCGATATCGGCCTCAAAGCGGTCGAGATTTGGGGGCGCCAGCATGCTCCTTTCGATGAAATCTGTGAAAAGGCAGGAGAAGCTGGTCTGGCAGTCTCCAGCATGTGTGGCCATGAGAGCCTCGAAGATGGCCTCAACAAGCGTGAAAACCGCAACCGTATTGAGGATGAATTGCTGGCCAGCATTGAAATCGCCCGGACCAGAAAAATTTCAGGGCTGATCTGTTTCTCTGGGAACCGTAATGCCGGCCAGAGCGATGAAGAAGGGATCGAAGCCTGTGTCGAAGGGCTGAACCGGGTAAAAAAAGCCGCCGAGTCTGCGGGTGTGAATCTGAATCTGGAACTTCTCAACAGCAAAGTGGATCACCCTGGCTATCAGTGTGACCACACTGCCTGGGGGGTGGAGGTTGTCAAGCAGGTCAACAGTCCGAATGTGAAGCTGCTCTATGACATTTATCACATGCAGATTATGGAAGGGGATGTGATTCGGACCATCCGGAACAACATCCAGCATATCGGGCATTTCCACACAGCCGGAAATCCAGGGCGCAATGATATGGACCACACACAGGAAATGGACTATATCGGGATCTGCCGTGCCATTGCCTCAACCGATTACCCGCTTTTTGTCGGCCATGAATTCATCACACATCGATCCAGCAAAATGCAGGGACTCAAAGAGGCATTCGAAATCTGCGATCAGGGGTGAAACCCGGCTTGCTCATCGCTGCCTGGCATATTAAAGGCTGGAGGATGCTTCATCAAAGCAGCCTCCAGCCACAACCAGCTAAATTACCAAACAGCAGCCGTGTCTGAATGGAGCATGTTCATGGATGGCCGGGAAGTCCCGGTCCGCCAGTGATGGCTCCCTCGACAATCTGGACGCTACGGCACAAAGTCAGGAACTTTTCCTTGGCGGCAGCCATGGTTTTCTCAGGGCCTGTCCCTTTGATATACCAGGGGCCACTGGGTGTTTCGACAATCGCTCCCAGCATCATGTACCCTGTCTTCTCCGGCATCGGAGGCATCCCCGGCATCGAGGAAGCCAGCATGGTTCCGGGCACACTCACCAGTTTGATGGGATATTTGTCTCCCTTGATATCTTCAACCACTGCCTTGGATTTGGGATCCGATCCATCGGGCTGGCTGAACTGGCCAATCCAACGGTCGATGTTGTCCTGAATGGAGCCGCCGATCGGCGCGAAGAAGGCAATCTCTCCCTCCGAAGTGTCACCCTCCACAGGGGGAATGTTCACCTGGTAAATACGCATCATGGAGGTGGGTTGTTTGCTCTGCCATTCTTCAGGAACCAGAAACTGCATTTCATGCCCGGTGTTCTGGTCCACACCCTTGGCGACTTTAAAACCTGCAATCGGCTTCAGGGCTTCCGCCGGTTTGGCTGCCTGTGGAGCGGGGCTGCCCTTTTCTCCCTCCTGGGCAAGCTGGGCTTCCTGCTGGTGGCTGGAACCTACCTGGCCGGCATCCCCGGTTGTGACGGTTTCTGTGCTGGGTTTCTTGTTTACCACCACCAGCTCCTGTTCGACTGAAGGCTCACGGGAGCACCCGGAAAAAAGGGTCAGGCTTGCCAGGATGCACACCCCCAGGCTCAGCTTCTGGATCAACATATTCAAACTCCTTTTAATGGCATGTTTTTTTGTGAATCGATGCTGATTCATTTTATGCGGAATGGTTCATCTGTCCACTGGTCGAGCCACTCAGGCTGCAAACCCCTGTTCCTGTTCTCAGGAAAAGTTTTTAATGGGTTATCACTATTCCAAGATCTGTATGCAAAGGAGTACCGCCCCGTGTCCCGAAGTGTTGCTGAACTTAAACAGCTCGCGCTGTATGAAAAACAGACTTTTCACAGGACTGTGTCCACCGAGGTGTACCTGACTGAAGAGGGAGGCCTGTCGATCTGCAAACTGCATGATAACTACCATGATATGGAACTTGCGCTGCTGATCGATCTCGAAACCTTTGTCATCAAAGACATCGCAGTTATCATGAACCGCCATCCTTTTGAAGACTGCATCCGATCCTATGTCAGTTATGAACGTCTGATCGGCTTGAAGGTCATGGGTGGGGGTGTGTTGCACCAGGTTCACCAGCTGATCCCCCGTGTGGATGGCTGCACTCACCTCTATACCGCTCTGGAGGCGGCCTTGCGTGCCCTGTTCATCGGTGCCGGTTATGAAGGCATCCGCAGCCGGACCACTCCCGGTTCTCGCGCCGAGCACCAGGAGATGCTTCGTCAGCATCCCCTGACAAAGAACACCTGTGTCAGCTTCCGAACCGATGGAAAGTTTCCTGAATCTCCTGCAGTGTTCCTTGGGAAGCTCGAATCAAAATCCAGTGGGACGGATAACCGGAATGAAAGGTGACAGGCCTCTGCCGGTTCAGGAAATGCTGGAGGGAATCCTCTCGCTGCAGAGGAAGCTTCGGGACCATATCCATCGGCAATTGCTCAGGCAGAGTGGCTATGGTTCAGCCATGGTGGCTTTCGAGGCTCCTTCCGACACCATCTATACGATCGACCGGCAGTGTGAGGAAGTGCTTCTTCCTGAGCTCGAAAGCCTTTCAAAGAAGGTCTCTTTTGTCCTGATTGCCGAGGGAATTTCTGATGACAGGCCGATTCCTTTTCCTGAAGGAAGGGACCCCTCGGACTGCCTGTACCGCATTATCCTCGATCCGATCGATGGGACACGCATGTTGATGTATGACAAGCGAAGCGCCTGGTCGCTGGCGGGGGTGGCAGTCAATCGTGGCGAATCCACTTCCCTCGAGGATATCTGCATGGCTGCCATGACAGAAATCCCTGTTTCGAAACAGACCATCGGGGATGTGGTGTGGGCCTGTCAGGGAGAGGGTTGTCATGGGTGGAGGGAAAACCTGCTGGATGGCTCTCGCCACGCCTGGAATCCCTCTCCGAGCCGTGCCGAAAATCTGGACCATGGTTTCGCCCAGGTCACCAAATTTTTCCCCGGGCGAAAAGCACTGGTATGCAAGCTGGAGGAAGACCTCCTGGCTCATCTCGGCGCATTCGACAAAGAGAACCGTTGCCTGGTTTTTGATGATCAGTACCTCTCAACCGGTGGGCAGATTTATGAAATCCTCGCCGGGCATGACCGTTTCCAGGCGGATCTGAGGGCTTCGATGCGCGCCCTTGATGATCCGGAATCCGCTCCACCCGGAATGGCCTGCCATCCCTATGATATCTGCACTGCCCTGCTTGCTCGAGAAGCAGGAATCATTGTGACCGATATCCATAACCAGCCGCTCAATGCTCCTCTCGATACAACTACCGAACTTGACTGGATTGCCTATGCCAATCCGGCCCTTCAAGCCAGAATGGCCCCGGTTCTCAGCGAACTTCTCCTCCGTTACGGATTGTCGCGGAGGACAATCCAATGACCACACGAAAAGTGCTGTTCATCCAGCCGATCGGTTGTGAAGGTCCGGGTTTGATCGAGGAAACACGACCATCGGAATTCGAGCCGGAAATCTGCCGGCCGGTGATCGGGCAGCCCATTCCAGGCGATGCGGACCCCTATGCAGCTCTGGTTCTCCTTGGCGGCCCGATGGGGGTTTATGAAACAGAAAAGTACCCCTGGCTGCTTGATCTCTTTGAGCTGATTCGCCAGGGGGTCGAGAGGGATCTTCCGATTCTCGGCATCTGTCTCGGCTCGCAGGCGCTGGCTGCCGCGCTGGGGGCTGAGGTAAAGCCTTCCGGCCTTCAGGAAATCGGCTGGCACCCGGTCACTCTCAACTCGGAAGGGCAGAGAGATCCGCTCCTGAGCCTGCTGCCCAGCCCAATCGAGGTTTTTCATTGGCATGGAGACCGTTGGGAACTCCCGCCCGGCGCAACTCTGCTGGCCTCCTCGGCAATGTGTGATCATCAGGCATTCCGTGTTGGCCAGCACCAGTATGGCTTCCAGTTTCATATCGAGGTGACTCCAGAAACTCCGCCAATCTGGGCTGAAGCCTACCATGAGGACCTGCTCCGGCATCCGGGCGTTCCATCGCCGGAAGACATCTCCGTTCAGTCAGCACAGTATGGCCCCATCCTTGAGCAATACAGTCGTGTTATATTCACGAAGTTCTGGCAGATGGTTCACGAACATTCAAAATGATGTGAGAGGAATGGGACAATGTTAAAAGGAAAACTGCTGCACCCGGAAATCCTTGGCGCACTGGCTGGTGCAGGCCATGGATCGAAAGTATTGATAACAGATGGCAACTTTCCTCACTCTACAAAAGCAGGATCCCAGGCCCAGCTGGTTTACCTCAACCTGGCTCCGGGAAAAGTCCTGGTCACAGAGGTTCTCCAGTCCATATTAACAGTAATTCCAGTCGAGTCTTTCGAAGTTATGCAGCCTGCTGATGGGAAGGATGCGCCGATTTTCAAGGAGTTTCGTAAATTGATCGGAACTCGTGTTCCCATGACCCGGCTCGAACGATTTGCATTTTATGATGCCGCAATCGATCCGGATGTCTGCCTGCTCATTGCGACAGGCGATCAGCGCCTGTATGCCAATATCCTGCTGACCATTGGTGTCGTGGCACCCTGAGGCCATGATGCAGATTGTCTCTTCCCCTGAGGAAATGAGGCGGATTGCCCAGCAGGTCCGTCAGGAGGGGAAAACCATTGGTTTTGTGCCAACCATGGGATACCTTCACGAAGGCCATCTTTCACTGGTCCAGAAAGCGAAAAAAGCCAGCGATTTCACTGTGGTCTCTCTGTTCGTGAATCCCACTCAGTTTGGCCCGCAGGAAGACCTCGATCGATATCCTCGAGACTTCCATCGCGATCGGGAACTGCTCGAAAATGAATCGGTGGACCTGCTTTTCGCGCCTGAAAAATCGGCACTCTATCCAGAGGGTTTCTCGACAGTGGTTCGTGTGGAAGGGTTGACCGACCGCCTGTGCGGGCAGAGCCGCCCCTGGCATTTCGGGGGGGTCACACTGATTGTCTGCAAGCTGTTTCATCTGGTTCAGCCACAAGCGGCCTGGTTTGGCCAGAAAGATTATCAGCAGTGCCAGGTGATTCGACGCATGGTCAGGGATCTCGATTTCGGCATTCAAATTCATGTATGCCCGATCATCCGTGAAAACGATGGGCTGGCGATGTCTTCCCGGAACAGATACCTCCAGCCTGAGGAAAGGAAACAGGCTCCAGTTCTGGTAAGATCTCTTGCAGCAGCCAATCAACTTTTCCTGGAGGATGAAAGGTCCGCAGCCCGGCTGGTATCGGCAATTCACTCCACCCTGGCCAGAAGCCCGGAGGCGCGAATTGATTATGTCGAAGTGGTGGATGCGGAAAGCCTCGAGCCAATTGAAACCGTGGTGGATCCCGCAGTGGCAGTGATTGCAGTCTATTTCGGTCAAACACGGCTGATCGATAACCATATACTCGGAGAGGATTTGAGCTACTGAATCATGGCAAGGAGCGTATACATCCGTATGGTGCTTGTTCTCTCATCTGTTCTCTGTCTGGCCGGGGTTTCTGCACAATCTCCGCTGGAGAGCCACACCCTGGTTCTGGATTCTCCCGCAATGACCTGGGATGAAGGGCTTCCTCTTGGAAATGGGCTTCTGGGTGGCCTGGTGTGGGGTGATGGCGGCCCCCTCAAGATCTCGCTGGATCGAACCGACCTATGGGATCTTCGCCCGGTCCCACAATATGATACCCCGGACTACAACTATGCGGCCATGCGCGAGTGGGTGAAGCAGAAACGCATCGAGGATCTTCACCGTTTGTATGATGATCCTTATGGCAATGCCGGACCGACAAAAATTCCTGCTGGACGGATCGAATTTACATTGGGAGAAAATCTTCCTTTCAAAAAGGCGGAACTTCCTCTGGCGCCTGCCTGTGCGCGTGTTTCATTCGATGGCGCGAATCAGGTTCGTGCGCTGATCCATGCGGTCGAACCCATCGGCATGATCGAAGTGAGTGGGATCAGCCCGAAAGATGTCCGGGTAATCGCTCCGCCATTTTCAGGCGAGGTCAAGGATCCGGCCGCCCCGAATAAAATCAGCGCCGGAGACCTGGCTTCTCTCGGGTATCCTGCCCCGGTGATGATCCAGGAAGCGACTGCCCAGGGATACACCCAGCAGGGCTGGGGAGATTTTCATTTTGCGGTGTACCTCGAATGGCGGGAAGTGGAACTTCCACAGGATGCAGGGAAGAAGAAACCTGCCCGCTCCTGGCGGGGAGTCTGGTCAATTGCCACCTCCAGTGAGGGTTCTGATCCTTTGGCGGTTGCCCGAATGCGTGTCAGGAAAGCCCTGCTTGAGGATTGGATGAATCTTCAAGCAAGCCACCTTCTGGCCTGGCTGGATTACTGGAAGAAGAGTTCCATCGAAATCCCGGACAAAGTAATCGAAAAGCAGTGGTACCTGGACATGTACAAATTCGGTTCAGCAGCACACCGAAATCATCCACCCATATCTCTGCAAGGCCCCTGGACTGCCGATGATGGGAAATTGCCCCCTGGAAAGGGGATTATCATCATGACCTCAACACCGAGCTGTGTTACTGGCCCTGCTACACAGGCAACCACCTCGATGAGGGACTCGGTTTCCTTGACTGGCTCTGGAAAACCAAACCGAATTGCGAAACCTGGACCAGGCGCTTTTTTGGAAAACCCGGTTTGAATGTTCCGATGACAGCCGATCTGAATAACAACCAGATTGGCGGGTGGCACCAGTACACTCACTCATCCACCACCGCGGCCTGGCTGGCACACCACTTTTATCTCCATTGGAGATACAGCACCGATGAGGCCTTTCTTAAGGAGCAAGCCTACCCATACCTCAGGGAGACCGCTGTCTTCCTGGAGGCCATCACTGAGAAAGGGGAGGATGGCCAGCGAACCCTTCCTCTCAGTTCTTCCCCGGAGATCCATGACAATCGTCTGGAGGCCTGGTTCCCTTCGATCACCAATTATGACCTGGCGCTGATCCGTTGGACCTTTGCAAAAACTGCCGAACTGGCTGATCGCCTGGGTCTGGAATCCGATGCCTCACACTGGCGGGAGGTTCTGGCAGAAATGCCTGAATTTGCTCTTTCGGATAAAACCGGGGGCCTGCTTGTGGCAAAGAATATCCCCCTTCAAGACTCTCATCGCCACCTCTCCCATCTCATGGCGATTCATCCCCTCGGGCTGATAACCTGGGAAAACGGGGAAAAAGACCAGAAGGTAATTCTGGCAGCCCTCGAGGAAATGGACCGTCTGGGAACCTCCCAGTGGTGTGGTTACAGTTTCGCCTGGAAGGCCAGCATGGCTGCCAGGGCGCGCGATGGGAAACGGGCCGCAGAAGCGCTCAGAATCTTCGCTGAAGCCTTCTGCCTCAGGAACAGCTTCCATGCCAATGGCGACCAGAGCGGGAAAGGGTACTCCAACCTGACCTATCGTCCCTTTACCCTCGAAGGGAATTGTGCGGCCGCAGCCGGGCTGCAGGAGATGCTCCTGCAGAGCTATTCAGGCGAAATCCGCATCTTCCCCGCGATTCCGGATGACTGGAAGGAAGCCTCCTTTGATTCTCTGCGCGCCGAGGGGGCATTCCTGGTTTCAGCCCAGAGAGCGATGGGGCAAACCCAACGAGTGGAAATACAATCGGAGAAAGGCGGAGCCTGTCATCTCGAAAACCCATTCCCGGATGGCGGCTTCGAGGTTGTGGAGGGGAAATCCGAGAAAGTTTCTGCAAAGGATTCTCTGATCCTCATCGAATTGCTCCCCGGGGAAAAAGTCGCTTTGACATGGAGGAAAAAGATATGAAGCCACGAGCCCTTGTTCTGACAGGTTTCGGCATCAACTGCGATTATGAGACCAGCTATGCCCTGTCCATGCCGGAGGTGGGAATGGAGGTGGATAACTGCCATTTGAATGATCTGGTCGAGGATCCATCACGGCTGGATCAGGCTCAGATGGCCGTGATTCCCGGCGGGTTTTCTTATGGAGACCACATTGGCTCAGGCAGGGTGCTGGGGAACCGCCTGCGAACCCGTGCCGGTGCATCGCTGCTGAAATTTGTCGATGAGGGCAAGCTGATTTTGGGGATATGCAATGGATTCCAGGTGCTTGTCAAAATGGGCTTGCTTCCTGGCAATCCCATCGGCGCCGAAAATCCATGGAAGCAGACAGCCACTCTGATGCGCAATGATTCCGGGCGTTTCGAGGATCGCTGGGTGCGAATGAAGGTCCGCCCCGGCCATCACTGCCCATTTCTCGAAGGGATCGATTCATTGTTTCTGCCATCGCGCCATGGGGAAGGGAAGCTGGTTTTCGCCGAGGGCATTCTCGAAGAAGCGATTGCGCATCAGCAGGATGTTCTTCGTTACTGCGATTCAGATGGGGTTCCGACCTCCCGATACCCACTCAATCCAAATGGGTCGGAAGATAATCTGGCGGGCTTGTGTGATCGCACCGGACGCATCTTTGGTTTGATGCCGCACCCGGAAGCTTATCTCCATCGGACCAACCACCCCTCCTGGACCCGTGAAGAGCTTCCCGAGGAGGGGCAGGGAGTTGCCTTGTTCCGCAATGCCGCCAACTATATCCGTGAGGAACTTGGCTGTACTGCCTGAAAAGACACAGAAAGGGAAATTCATCAATGTTCAAAGGTTTAGGGGATCTTGCCGGGCTGGTAAAAAACGCCCGTGATATTCAGCAGAAGGTGGAAGAACTGAAAGCTTCTCTGGCTGAAGTTACGGCAGAAGGGGTTTCCGGAGGCGGACTGGTGCGAGTTCGAGGAAAAGGAGATGGCACTATCCTTTCCGTTGAAATCGATGAGCAGACTGTCAGAGATGGGGATGTCGAGATGCTCCAGGATCTCGTTCTTGCGGCGATAAACAGCTATAACCAGAAGCTTGCTGAACTGCGAAGGGAAAAAATTACCGAACTCACCGGGGGGTTGCTGCCTCCCGGGTTCGATCTCGGATTATGAAGGGATTTCAGAATCTCCCCACAATTGAGAATCTGATCACTGAGCTGAACCGCCTCCCCGGCATCGGGCCGAAATCTGCGACTGCGCTGGCTTACCATCTCGTCCACCTTCCAGCGGAAAGGCTGAACCGCCTGGCAGAGACCATCTCGGCTATACCGGGAAAAATCCTGAACTGTTCGATCTGCGGCAATCTGACTGAAGAAAACCCCTGCCGGATTTGCTCCGATCCGGGCCGTGATCATACGATGATCTGTGTGGTTGAGAAACCAATGGATGTTCTTTCCATTGAGAGGACAGGAATTTATCGGGGACTGTACCATGTGCTGGGAGGAGTCCTGTCTCCTCTGGATGGAATTGGTCCGGCCCAGATTCGAATCCGTGAATTGCTTGAACGCCTCAAATCAGCGGAGGTCAAAGAAATCATTCTCGCCACAAATCCCTCCATAGAAGGGGAGGCGACTGCCTCTTATCTGTGCGATACTATCGCCCCACTGGATCTTGGAATTACAGTTACCCGCTTTTCACGAGGTCTGCCGGTTGGTGGTGAACTGACCTACACAGATACCGAAACGCTTTCACTGGCTCTTCAGAGCAGAAAGCCTTTCTGAATTTGCTCCACCAGGCAGCGGAGGTCTTTCCCCTTTGCCTTCCGGTCTTTTCTTGGCTTGGAATCTGCCTTCACTCTGAGGGTATTCAGGCACTGAAAAAAAAGAGCGAAATTTCAACATAAACAAAACAAGCCCGCAGGGAACATCTCCTCTGCGGGCCTGCCGCTGCTACCGGAAATTTGATCTGTATCAATTCGATTTGAGGTCTTTGGCCAATCCGATCAGCTGAATGAACTCGGAGCGGTATCCTTCCTTGTCCTGGCCTTTGCCCTGCTGAGCCAGGTTTAATGCCATATCGAAAGTTGCCCCGCCGCGAAAGGGGGAATTTCTCAACACCATTCCGAAGGCGGCCACAGAGGCTGCGAACCGGAAATCCACAGAAGTGCTTTCCCAGCCCCCATTGGAATCGATTGCAGGAATTTCGAGCAGATGACTGTTGTCTTCAGCGGGAAGTTTATAACGCAGCTTGAGATTGAAGCTCTCCCGGCTCTGGACAGTCTCCAGGGGGCGCGGAGTTGGGTTGGCCTGGTATTTCAACGGGTCAACTCCAGCGACATTGACAGCGACCCCGACAGGAACAACCTCATACAGAGCGGTCAGTGTGTGGCCTGCGCCGATTTCACCGGCATCCTTGCGGTCATCATTGAAGTCCTGGGCAGCCATGATCCGATTTTCATAACCGATCAGGCGATATGCGCCAACAACTCCCGGATTGAATTCGACTTGAATTTTAACATCCTTGGCGATGGTGATCAGTGTTCCGGCGATCTGCTCAACCAGCACCTTACGGGCTTCCCGGAGGTTGTCGATGTAAGCGTAATTCCCATTTCCTTTGTCAGCCAGTGTTTCCAGAGTGGCATCTTTATAATTCCCCATCCCAAATCCAAGCACCGAAAGGAACACCCCTGATTTAGCCTTCTCGGTAATCAGGCTTTCCAGCTCCTCGGAAGAGGTGACACCTACATTGAAGTCCCCATCGGTGGCGAGGATGACCCGGTTGATGCCCTCTTTGATGAAGTTATCCAGAGCAGTTTTGTACGCCAGCTGGATGCCAGCAGCCCCATGGGTCGAGCCTCCCGCTTCCAGTTTTTCGATTGCTGCACGAATCGTGGCTTTATCGCTGCAGGCAGTCGATGGAAGCGCCAGCCCCGAATTGCCCGCATAAGTTACAATGGCGACCCGGTCGGTTTCTTTGAGCTGCCCCAGGAGAAGCTGCAACCCACTTTTCACTAATGGGAGCTTATTTTCCGGCTCCATGGATCCGGACACATCGATCAGAAAAACCAGATTGGCTGCGGGGCGCTGGGTCTCCGGGATTTCGCGACCTTTGAGAGCGATTCTGGCCAGACGGTGTCCTGAGGCCCAGGGGCAGTCGGCCCATTCAATATGCACCGCAAAGGGTTCATCTCCTGCTGGCGGTGTATAGTCATAAGGAAAGTAATTCAGGAGCTCTTCGATTCGGACCGCATCTCCAGGTGGCAGATCTCCCTGATCCAGGAATCGGCGCACATTGGAGTAAGATGCGGTATCCACGTCGATCGAAAAGGTCGAAAGCGGTTCATCCTGCGGCCTTCGAAATGGGTTATCAATGATCCCCGCATACACTTCCTGGCCTTCCGGTTGTTGAACCTCCTCAGGCCGTTCGAATCGGGCCTCACCTTCCCCCTTAGATTCCCATCGAACAGGTGATACCTCAACCAAAGAAGAATCTGGAGAGACGGCATAATAAAAATCTTTGCCGGTTCGTTCTGAATGTGAGTGTTCATTCAAGGCAAGGCCGATTTCAGGCATTTTTCTGTTGAGCGACCCAGCCCGAGAAAACATCTTTTGGAGGCTGGGAGGAGCCGCAGGTGGAACTACAGCGAGAGGTTCTGGCATAATGGGGCTGCTGGCAGGCAGTTCAACTGCCTTGGCCACCTGGATACTTTCTGTCGGTTTCGTTTCATTTAGTGGTTGATTTGTTGAGGAGATCCCTGAAACAGATCCCTTCGGCTGCACCGATTCAGCAAGGTTCGGGCGAGAACGGACTTTTAAATAATTGGGCTGTGCCAGCATCAGAATTCCGGCACAAAACAACAGGGCGCACATTCCCCAGGCGAGGCGGGGAAACAGAAAAGCCCCTCCCCACCATCCGCTGCGCTTTTCAACCGTTGCCTGTCCAGCACTGCCATGGATATGCCTCTTCTGCTCTTTCGTCAGAGCCGGAACCGGTTCTTTTTTCAATTCAGCCGCAAGGACTCCTGCCAGTTCCCTGATCTCATGGATTGACTGCTGAGTTTCCGGGTCATTGGCAATCTCCTGCTCAAACTGCCGGCACTCGTTGCTGTCCATTTCATCGAGGGCGTATGCGGTCAAACGGGGATCATCTGGATTGATTTTCATGGTCGTCCTCCTTTACACCTGCAGACTGTCGTGTGACAGCCGCTGACGAAGTGTTTTCATTCCGGCATGGATCAGAACTCCCACATGGCTGATGGAGTGGCCGGTAATTTCACTGATTTCGCGATAGGAAAGCCCTTCCTGGAATTTGAGACGGATCACCTCCTGCTGGTTTGACGGGAGGCCTCCCAGGGCTTTATAGACATGATGAACTTTCTGTTTGTTATCGAGTTGTTCGGATGGACTGGGAGACTGGTTTTCCAGAACAGCCAACTCGGTGTCTTCCAACTGGCTCATACGATTCTCCTTTCTGAGCACATCGAGGGCACGATTTCGGCAGACCCGGAATAACCAGGCCGGGAGATGATCCCTGACCTGTTGTGACCTTTCCGCACATAACTTCAGAAAGGTGTCCTGGACCACATCCCGTGCTGATTCGATGCTGCCGAGAAACCTGTGAGCGTAACGGATCAATGGTCCCTCATACTGGTCAAGCGCGGCGCGGATCCACTCTTTATCGTCCCTGTTTGTTTCGGTTCCCATTTTCCCTCCGGAGGTTTTCAACCGATTCTACCTTTTAATACGGCTGACCCGGAATTTTCTTAGCAGGATTTTTTCCTGAAAGCTTTTGTTGAAGAGGAAACTGGCCTGAGATGACACGCCCCTCATGTGCATTGCAAGTCCTCATTGGATTGGGAAGTCCATCAAACCATTGAATATGGCCGATAACGAGTACAGATATTCGAGTATTTGGGTTGACTCTCATTTCGGTGCAGTTCTAACCTGCTCTAAAAGAAAAGGATATTCTTCGAAAAGTATGTCCAAATCGCTGCGATAACCGGAAGGAGTTGGCTATGAGCTGCACATTCGGGGTTGTTGTTGGCAATCGTGGTTTTTTTCCGGATGAACTGGCCCGGACCGGGAGAGAGGAGATCCTCGATGCTTTGAAAAGAGCGGGGCACAAGGCGATCTGCCTGACACCCGAGGAGACCAGGTACGGCTCAGTTGAGACTCGTGAAGATGCCAGAAGATGCGCCAGCCTTTTTCGCGAGCATTCCAGCGACATTATCGGCATCATTGTTACACTGCCCAATTTCGGGGATGAAAAGGGGATTGCGGAAACCATCCGGATGGCTGCGCTGGATGTTCCGGTCCTGGTTCAGGCGACCCCGGATGATCCCAAAGCCTGCGATATCAAAAACCGCAGGGATTCATTTTGTGGAAAGATGTCGGCCTGCAACAACCTTCGCCAGTATGGCATTCCATTCAGCCTGACTCAAAGCCACACGGTTCACCCGTTGACCGATGAGTTCCAGGCCGATCTGGACTCCTTCGCGGGGGTCTGCCGGGTGGTAAAAGGAATGAAACATGTACGGGTCGGCGCAATCGGAGCACGTCCGGCTGCATTCAATACAGTCCGGTACAGCGAAAAGATCCTTGAAAGCCATGGCATCTCAGTTGAGACACTCGATCTCTCGGAAGTTTTTGGAAGAGCCGCCAGGCTGGGTGATGCCGATGCGAAAGTTCGAGAAAAAATTGCCATCCTGCGGGATTATGTGAATACAGAAGGAATCATCGATATCCATATCCTCAAGATGGCCAAACTGGGAGTGGTCATCGATGAATATATCGAAGCCAATGAACTCGATATCTGTGCAGTCCAGTGCTGGACCTCCATGGAGGAATACTATGGGGTCGTCCCATGTGCTCTGATGAGCCTGTTGAGCAACTCCCTCTTTTCGAGCGCCTGTGAAGTCGATGTAACCGGAGCACTGGGCATGCATGCCCTGAGGCTTGCGACAGGCTCTCCGAGTGCGATTCTCGACTGGAACAACAATTATGGAGATGATCCGGACAAATGTGTTGTTTTTCACTGCAGCAACATCCCGCGCCATTTCCTGGAGAATCCCGCCATGGACTACCAGAACATCATTGCGGGCAGTGTCGGGAAAGAAAACACTTTTGGAACTATTATCGGACGGATCAAAACAGGCCCACTCACCTTCACACGCTTTTCGACCGAAGATGAGCTGGGGTCCATTCGGGCATACCTGGGAGAAGGAGAGTTTGTGAATGACAGCCTGAAGACCTTCGGTGGATATGGGGTTGCCCATATTCCGAATCTGCAGGATCTTCTGAGATTCATCTGCAGGAATGGTTTTGAGCATCATGTCGCCATGAGTCTGTCGAGCTGCGCTCCAATCCTGTTTGAGGCCTTCACTCAGTACCTTGGGTACGACACATATTACCATCGATGAATACAGGGCGATCCGGAGAAATCAGGTGAAACAGGCAGTTCTCTGCGGCCCCCGCAGATTTGAGATTCGATCCGAAAAGGCCCCGATTCCCGGTTCGGGAGAGGCGCTGATCCGAATTGGACTGGTGGGGATTTGCGGCTCCGATATGCATCTGTATCGTGATGGCCGGATCGGAGAGATCCGCATGGATTCTGCTTTTGTCATCGGCCATGAATGCATGGGAACTGTCGAGGATGTCGGTCCGGGGGAGGACAGTTCATGGGTCGGAAAACGAGTCGCAATCGAGCCGGCCCTGCATTGCGGGCTTTGCGAATACTGCTGTGCCGGCCATGCCAACCTCTGCCCCCGGGTGGCATTTCTGGGCCTGCCTCCAACAAGCGGGGCGATGACAGAACTCATGACATACCCACTTCACCTTCTGGAGCCTCTCTCAGATACGATCACAGATGAGGGCGCGGTGGTTCTCGAACCACTGGCGGTCGCACTTCATGCGATCCGCCTGGTCAAAGTTCAACCTGGACAGACCATCGTGATTCTTGGGACTGGAGTATTGGGAACCTGTGTCCTGTCGCTTCTTTCTCTCTATCGTGGAGTGGAAACCCTGTGTGTTGATATCCTGCCGGACCGCCTTGCCAGGGCTGAGAAGCTGGGGGCTTCCAGAACCCTGCTGGCCCGGGCTGGCGATCGGAAAAGGATTGCCGGAGAGATAATGGAGCTCACCCGGGGAAGGGGAGCGCAGGTGGTTTTCGAATGCGCCGGTTCAGAAGAAACTCTCTGGAATATGGCTGAGGTTGCAGCGGCTGGTGGCCATGTCGCAGTTATCGGGACAAATCCCGAGGACCGGATCGGCTTTGCCAGTGGCAGCGCACGGCGCAAAGGTTTGACATTCCGATTTGTCAGGCGCAGCTTGAATACCCTCAAGCCATGTATTTCTCTCGCGGAGAAAGGGCTGATTTCTCCGGGAGAACTGGTCACCCACACCTTTAAGGCTTCACAGGTCGGGGAAGCCTTTGAAATGGTGGACCGTTACGAGGATGGGATCCTTAAGGCGGTCATAGATATGACAAAATGGTCATAACGGGAAAATCGTATCCCGGCAGGTTTCACTAAAAGAGGAGGCGGGAAAAGTCATGAGTCATTATGCCCTCGGACTGGATTTCGGTACCAATTCGGTGCGTGCATTAATTGTCGATACCCACACAGGAGAGGAAGTGGAAACCTCTGTCTGGAATTACTCACATGGCGAATCAGGGATTCTCATCGATCCGAAAGATCCGCTGCTTGCACGCCAGCATCCACAGGATTATATCGATGGAACCATTGCCAGTACCCGGGCGGCCCTCGAGGATGCCCGGAAAACCAAATCCTTCTCTCCACAGGATATTATCGGGATCGGTGTCGATACCACAGGGAGCACTCCCCTGCCTGTTGATTCGGAGGGAATTCCATTAGCACTCGATTCCAGATTCGCGAATAATCTCTCAGCGATGGCCTGGTTGTGGAAGGATCATACCGGCCATTCCGAAGCCGAAGAGATCACAAGAATGGCCGCAGCACAACACCCCGAGTATCTGGCGAAATGTGGGGGAACCTATTCATCCGAATGGCTCTGGTCCAAGGTCCTGCACTGCCTCAGGACTTCCCCGGAAGTGTATCAGGCTGCTGCTTCATGGGTTGAAATTGCTGACTGGATCCCGGCCTTCCTGACCGGCACTGCCCATCCCTCCAAAATCAGGCGGGGGATTTGCGCCGCTGGCCATAAAGCGATGTTCAATCCAGCCTGGAAAGGGTATCCCGATGTGGAATTTCTGGCAGGGATTGAACCGGACCTTGCGAAGCTGCGCAATTCATTGCCGGATCAGGCTTACACTGTGGCCGATACCGCCGGGCAGCTGACAGAGGAATATGCCGGCAAACTGGGCCTGCGCCCTGGCATCCCGGTCGCTGTTGGCGCATTCGATGCTCACCTTGGGGCAGTTGGCTGCGGAATTACCCCCGGAGTTCTGGTAAAGATCATCGGAACCTCGACCTGCGACATGATGGTTTCACCATTCGATCAGAACCTGGCGGATATTCCAGGCCTGTGCGGCATCGTGCCAGGATCCATCCTTCCCGGTTCTTTTGGCCTTGAGGCGGGGCAGTCCGCAGTTGGGGATATCTTCAACTGGTTTGTCAATTCAATGCGCCCGGGTGGACCAGAGGCTGGTTCACATGAAGCATTGACCCGGGGAGCTGAAGTTCTCAAACCTGGAGAATCAGGGCTTCTTGGCCTCGACTGGCATAATGGAAACCGCACAGTCCTGGTTGACCAGCGTCTGACTGGAGCGCTGTTCGGCATGACTTTGCATACCACCCCTGCTGAGATCTACAGAACCCTGATTGAATCGACCGCTTTCGGGGCGCGTGTCATTCTTGAACGATTTGAAGAATATGGAGTCAAGGTCGAGCGGGTTGTCAACTGTGGCGGAATTTCGATCAAGAACCCGCTGGTCATGCAAATCCTTGCCGATGTAACCAGCCGGACCATGGAGGTCTCACGCAGTGAGCAGACCTGCGCTTTGGGGGCAGCCATGGCGGGTGCGGTGGTTGCCGGTGCTTCCTCAGGCGGTCATGCCGATTTCGCTTCCGCCGCAAAGGCAATGACCGGGATCCGGGATAAGAAATACATCCCTGATCCGAAGGCAGTGGCTGTCTATGAGCAGCTTTTCAGACTGTACCGCAGACTCCATGATATTTTCGGGACACATCAGTATGGCGAGAATCAGTTCAGCCTGATGAAGGACCTGATGGCTATTCGCGACAAGGTGCGTGGAGTGTGAATTACAGAAAACTGCGTGAGAATGTCTGCAGAATGAACCTCGAGATTGTCGAGGCCGGTCTGGTGTTGCTGACCTGGGGCAATGCCAGCGCAGTGGACAGAGAAAATGGAGTCCTGGCCATCAAGCCCAGCGGAATCGACTACAGGCAGCTGGCTCCCGAACACATTGTCATTGTCTCCCTGGCAAATGGGCAACCAATGGGTGGGGATCTGCGGCCATCCTCGGATACCCCAACCCATCTGGAACTCTATCGGAGTTTTCTGGAGGTCGCTGCGATTGTCCACACTCATTCACAATCCGCGACAGCCTTTGCTCAGGCGGGCCTGCCTGTGCCCTGTTTTGGCACCACACAGGCAGACCACTTCTGTGGTGATATTCCTGTGACACGTCCACTCACCCGGAAAGAGGTGGAACAGGAATACGAGGCCAATACCGGCAGGGTCATTGTCGAGTGCTTCCAGACCCGCAATCTCGATCCCTCTCATGTTCCTGGAGTTCTGGTGAACCAGCATGGCCCCTTTGCCTGGGGAAATGGATGTCGTAGTGCGGTTGAAAACGCCATGGTCCTCGAGGCCTGTGCCCAGATGGCTCTCTCCTCGAAAAGGTTAAACCCGGCTCTCGGATCGATCCCCGAGTTCCTGCTGCATAAGCATTTCTTTCGCAAGCATGGGGCAGGAGCCTACTATGGACAGGGGAACCATGTTTCCAGCCAGCCCGATGGAATATAGGGCACAGGCATCCCGCAATGCATCGGCTTAAAAACCGCATCAAATGGATCCTCCAGCGAATCCTGGGGTTCCAGGGCTATCTGCTGGTTTTTTCGTTCTTCAAAATCATCACTTTCCGTTGGGATCGTGCCGAAGGAGAAGCCTTCCGGCATTTCCTGACACTGCTGCCGGGGAAGGGAATCCTCATCGATGCGGGGGCGAATATCGGAATCATGACCGTCCTGGCAGCAAGGCGGTTTCCTCAGGTGGTGATCCATGCATTCGAACCCCTTCCGCCCAATTTCCAGGCTCTGTCAAGAATTGTGGACCTGTTCCGGTTGAAAAATGTCGTCCTGCATCCAGCAGGTCTTGGGGCCAGTGAACAGCAGGTTCAGATGCGGCTGCCGATTGTGGATGGAATTCGCCAGCAGGGAATCAGCCATGTACTCGATGGTCGGGAGGTGGATCATTCCGGCAGTGATTACAATGTCCGTCTCGAAACAATCGATCAGCACTTCCATGAGTGTGGTGGGCGTGTTGTTGGCCTCAAGGTGGATGTCGAAGATTATGAGCGATTTGTTTTCGAGGGAGCCAGGAAGGTCCTCCAGCGCGACCACCCCTGGATTTATGCCGAGCTGTGGGAGTCGGACAACCGTGAGGCCTGCTTCCGCCTGTTGGAGCCGTTGGGATATACCGCCTGGGTGTGGAGCCGGGCGGAGAAAAAACTGGTGGTTTTTAACCACGCCGATTCGAATGCGTTGTATTTTTTCTTCAACCCCCAGCTGGTGTGTGAGGGAGCGCTGCCCAGTTCATCATCCTTTCGAGCAAGCCCTCTTTCCTCATGGAACCTGAAATTCCTATTTCCCCTGTTCTCTCCCGGCATTCCTGTGGTTATATTCCTTTTAATCGGACCTTATGCCATCCGAAATTGATAAAGAACCGATTGGAGCGAAAAACATGACGACCAAAAAGACCCGTCCAGACTCAAAAGGAACCTGGGTCACATACCGTCCGGATATCAAGGTTCTCGATTGCACTGTCCGCGATGGCGGGCTGATCAACAACCACAACTTCGAAGATTCATTTGTCAAAGCGGTTTATGACACATGTGTGGCTGCCGGAATCGATTATATGGAAATCGGCTACAAAGGTTCCAAAGAACTCTATCTGCCCACCGAGCATGGGAAATGGAAGCACTGCACTGAAGATGACATGCGCAGGATTGTCGGTGACAACCCGACTGACCTGAAACTCAGCGCAATGGCCGATGCGGACCGTTGTGACTACCACAATGATATCCTTCCCAAAGATCAGAGTGTCCTCGACATGATCCGTGTGGCCTGTTACATCAACCAGATTCCGACTGCCATCGACATGGTCAAAGATGCCACTGACAAGGGATATGAAACCTGTGTCAATATCATGTCGGTCTCGACTGTTCAGGAGAAAGACCTGCTGGAAGCCCTGGAAGTTTTAGCCGAAACTCCCGCGGAAACTGTTTACCTGGTGGACAGCTTCGGTTCGCTTTATTCAGAAGAGATCCATGATTTCACCAAGATGTACATGCGTGCTTTGAAAGGAACCGGCAAACAGATCGGGATTCATGCGCACAACAACCAGCAGCTGGCCTATGCCAATACGATCGAGGCGCTCATCAGTGGCGCGAGCATGCTGGATGCGACCATCAATGGGATGGGAAGAGGGGCAGGGAACTGCCCGATGGAGCTGCTGATCGGTTTCCTTCACAATCCAAAATTCAAGTTGCGGCCGATTCTGGAATGCATTCAGGAAGTCTTCCTTCCCATGCAGGATCAGATGGAATGGGGCTATCAGCTGGCCTATATGGTGACCGGCCAGCTCAACCAGCACCCGCGTTATGCCATCAAGCATCGTGAGGGTGATACCCCGGATGATATCATCACCTTTTATGACCAGATGACCAGTGATTGAGTTGGTGATCCTCAAAACAAATATGAGTGAGGTATGCAGCCATGCGAAACAAAATGGATTTGCTCCTGTTGGCAGGAGTGCTGCTTCTCAGCATGATGACCACAGATTCCAGGGGGGAATCTCTCGTGCCCGGGCAGCAGGCAGTGACGTTTGAAAAGGATATCCGGGTGACCTTGCACTACCTGCTCTATCTTCCGCCGGATTATGGGAAAGACCCTGATCAGAAATGGCCCCTGATGCTTTTCCTGCATGGGGCTGGAGAGCGTGGCAGTGACCTCGATAAAATCAAAAAGCATGGCCCGCCCAGGCTGATTTCTGAGGGAAAAACTTTTCCATTTATTATTGTCTCGCCACAGTGCCCATCCGATGACTGGTGGTCAAGCGATCAGCTTTTCCCTCTGCTCGATGATGTCGAGTCTCGTTATCCCGTGGATAAAGAACGTGTTTATGCCACTGGCATCAGCATGGGTGGCTTCGGGACCTGGACTTTGGGGATGGAGCAGCCGGATCGGTTCGCGGCAATTGCTCCAATCTGTGGAGGGGGTGAGCCAATCCTGGCTTTCCGTTATCGCCACCTGCCCATCTGGGCTTTTCATGGAGCCAAGGATGATGTGGTTCCACTGCGAAGGTCCGAGGAAATGGTGGAAGCGATCCGGAAGGCTGGAGGCGATGCCAAACTGACAGTTTATCCGGATGCCCGGCATGATTCCTGGACTGCCACCTATGAAAACCCTGAGCTCTATGACTGGTTCCTCCAGCATAAGCGGCGGAAATAAGTCCACGGCCTTCGAACCGTGTTGGCACCGCGAGGGTGGCTTTCAGCTCATGGCTTGATCTTGGAGGTTCTGGCTGGCAGATGCCTTGTTCCTGAATCCCTGGAACCATAAGATGAAGGCATGTCAATAGTTTTTTCCTCCTGCTCGCGGCATCGGCCATCCGAATCCGGACGAATCCGTTGGTCTTTGGTCTTGATCCTGGTCCCGATTTTCGTTCTGGCAGGCTGGTGGCTCAAAGATTCCTTAACAAGAGTTCAGCCTCGTGAACCCAAACGAAAAGTTGTCGTTCTGGGCTTTGATGGTGTCGATCCCAGGCTCTGCCGCGAATTCATGGATAAAGGAGCGCTTCCCAACCTCAGCCAGCTCAGCAGGCAAGGCACTTTCCGTGAGCTCGGAACTGTCAACCCATCCCAATCCCCGGTGTCCTGGAGTTCGTTTGCAGTGGGGGGAGACCCCGGGCAGCATGGAATTTTCGATTTTCTTACACGCACCGGAGATGATCCGACCTATCTTCCCAGTCCGGAGTCTTTCGTTGGCCAGATTGAAGCCCGCTTCTTCGGAGGTATTCCTGTGCGTCTACCCAAGGCCATCAACAAGCGTGGTGGCAGAGCCTTTTGGGATTACGCTGCGGAGAGCGGAATCAGGACAGCCCTGGTTCTGGTGCCGGTTACCTTCGCTCCGCCCTGTCTGCCAAATGGCCTGGCGATCTCCGGCCTGGGTGTGCCCGACCTGTGTGGGACACAGGCCACCTATTTTATCTGACTTCCAATCCTCGAAAGGTCGGGGTCGCTCAGATGACAGAGTTCGGAGGACTGGTCACCCTGCTGAAACGGTCAGGTGATTCATACCACGCCCAGCTGGTGGGACCTCCCTCGCCTCTCTGGAAACAGGAAAAATCCAGAAAGTCCGATGCGCTGAAAAAGCAGAAGGATTCCATCAAATCTCCCGGCCTTTTGCTGGATGAAAAACAGAAAATCCAATCGGAAATCGACCGGCTTCAGAATGACCTGAGTGCGTTTACCGCCCATCCCCAACGGTTGTCGATGCCGATCGAAGTGGTGCCCTTATCGGAACCTGGCACAGCGCGGATAACCATCGATCAGGATGAAAAGGTGGTGGCTGTGGGGAAATGGAGCGAGTGGTATCGAGTTCGCTTCAAGGTGACCCGTTTCATTTCAGCCCATGGCATCTGCAAGGTTCTGCTTCAATCTGTGACTCCGGATGTGCGCCTGTATGTCTCACCCATCGAGATCGATCCCGAACGCCCGGCTGTCCCGATCTGCTGCCCACCCAATTACACACGGCAGCTGGCCCAAAAAATCGGCCTGTTTAAGACACGGGGATGGGAGTCAGATACCGCTGGATTGAAGGAGGGAGCACTGGATGAAAAAGCCTTCATCGAAGACACCTTTGAGGTCATGGATAAACATGCCGAAATGGCTCTCGAGGTCCTGCATGAGGATGATTGGGGGCTTTATGTTGCGGTTCTCTCAGAAACGGACCGGGTCAGTCATGTGATGTGGCGGCTGATCGACCCCCGGCATCCGGCTTATGATCCGGTTCTGGCTGCGGAGTATGGTGATTCGATCGAGAAAGTCTACCGCAAGATGGATGACCTGGTGGGAAAATTCCTCAATGAAATTGACCCTCTGACGACTGATCTCTATATCATCTCGGACCATGGTTTCCGGTCCTTTCATACCGGGGTGAACCTCAACACCTGGCTGTCTCAGAATGGACCAGGTGGAGATGCTTCACGCCCGTTCATGAAACTGAGGCTTCCTGCGAACCGCCAGTATAACCTTCAGGATCTGTTTTCCGGAAACACCGATTTCTTTAAGGCAAGCATACATGATCCGGTGGAGGGAACCACGAAAACCGAGTATTATGTCAACTGGAATGAGACCCGCGCCTTTGCGCTCGGGCTGGGATCGATTTTTATCAACCTCCGTGGGCGGGAAACATGGGGATGTGTGGCACGGGCGGACTACAATGCAGTCTGTGATGAGATCATTCAAGGGCTTGAAAGCCTTGTCGACCCGGCAACTGGAAAGCGTGTGATCCGAAAGGTCTACCGTGGCCTGGAAATCTACCATGGCCCTTATGCGAATATTGACAGCGTTGCATTCCCGGACCTTGTGGTCGGTTTCGAGGAAGGATATCGAGTTGGCTGGCAATCCACTCTGGGAGGGATCACTGATCAGGTGCTTGTTCCGAACCGGGATAAATGGAGTGGGGATCACTGTGGCATCGATCCCTCGCTCACGAGTGGAATTCTCTTTGCCAACCGACCTGTCGAGGCCTCCAGAACTGAGATCATCGATATCGCTCCGACAATTCTCGACTCTCTGGGTGTTCCTTATCCCACACTTCAGGGGCGATCTTTTGCCAGAGAAGGTACTGCCAATCCATGAGTGAAGCAGCGGCCATTCAGAAAGCCCCCGGTCTCGATCCGATCGTTCTGGATCTTCGGAAATTTCACCAGGAAGGCCTTGAAAGAATCTCTGCCAGGCACCGCTCAGGCGCGGGTGGATTGCAGATCGTCGATGAGACCACCGGGCTGATTGACCAGCTGGTGATGAAGGTCTGGCAGCATGCCCTGCGGGAAGGGTCAAAGAATTCGGCGGTGGATTTCTCCAAAGCGCCTCCGCGGGTGGCGCTGGTGGCGATTGGGGGGTATGGCCGAGCACAGCTCCACCCCCGTTCGGATATCGATATCCTCTTCCTGCATCAGAAGAAGCTGACTCCGGTGGAAGAGGAGCTGATCAAATCCAGCCTGCGCACTCTCTGGGATGTCGGCCTGGACATTGGCCATTCGGTCCGGACAGTCAATGACTGCATACGCATGGCGGGATCGGATCTCAATACCCAGACCTCCCTGCTCGAAAACCGGTTCCTGGCTGGATACCGCCCCCTCTATGAGGAATTCCACAAAAGGTACCGAAACTTCATGGCGGGAAGAGGAATCCAGAAGTTCATTGAACAGAAAGAGGCCGAACGCCAGGAACGCTACCGCCGCCATGGTGATACGATTGCCATCCAGGAACCCAATATAAAAGAAGGCGCAGGCGGCCTCCGCGATCTGCACCACTCCATCTGGCTGGCGCTGGCCATGTATGACATCCCTTCACTGGCAGGGATCCGCCGCCATGGGCTGGTGCGGGAGCCTTTCTATGGAGTTCTGCAGGATGCGGTCGATTTCATTCTGCGCATCCGGAATGAGCTCCACCTGGCCTTGAAAACCAACTCCAACCGCCTGACCTTCGAAATCCAGGAGCAGGTGGCCAAGTCGTTCCGCTATCAGGATGAAGGTGGAAACCTCGCTGAGGAACGGTTCATGCGGGACTATTATGCGGCCGCATCCAATATCCAGCAGTTTGCGGATCGCATGACCAACCACTGCCTGAAGCCATCTCGCTGGCAGTCCTGGCTCTCTCTGATCAACCGGCGGCAGTATGCGGATGGCTTTACCATCCTCGATGGAGTCCTTCGTGTCAAAGAACCGGAAACCTTCTTTCTGGGCCATCCGGCGCGGATCATCCGCATGTTCGAAATATCCCAGGAAACCGGCTGTGCGTTCGATGGCGAAATTCTGACCGAACTGACACGAATCCTGAGCAGCATGACCCCTGAAGATTTCAATGATCCCCGGGAAATTGGCCCGAAAATCATGGCGATGATCTCGAAAAAGGGGCGTGTCGGGCCTGTGATGCGGGGCTTTTATGAAACCGGGCTGCTGGATCTGCTGATGCCTGAATTTTCTGTGATCAAATTCCTTCCGCGGCGGGATTTGTATCATCGCTATACAGTGGATGAGCATTCTGTCCTGACATGCGAAATTCTGGATGGGCTGGCGGATGAACATCATCCCGAATCCCCCTGCCTGCCGGTGGAGGAGCTGGCCTCACGCTTTCCGGATGCTCATCGGCGCTGGCGCTGGTGGACCGAAAAACCGGTCATATACAAACCCACTGGCGAGGCTGATTCCCCCGATAAAACAGATACCATGACGCTGCCGATCTTCAGCCAGACCGGAGCCTCCATCATCGACGAAATCAAAAAACTCTACAGTGAAACCACCAAACCCGGACTGCTCTATCTGGCCACCTTCCTCCATGATGTCGGCAAGGGCCGGGGAGGGGATCATCAAATCAAAGGGGCGAATCTGGCCTGCGGGATCTGCCGGAGGCTGGGGCTGAATGATCCCGATACCGATCTGGTGATCTTCCTGATCGAAAAGCATCTCGAATTTGCCAAAGTCGCCTTCCGTTTCGACACACAGGATTTTGCAACTGTTCAGGAATTCGCTTCCTGGTGTGACACACGAGAGAAACTGGATTACCTCTACCTGCTCACACTGGCCGATATCTGGGCGGTGAACACCGACCTTCTCACTGAATGGAAACTGTCCATGCTGCACCAGTTCTATCGTGAGGTTCGCGCATTCCTCGATGACCGTGCGGCGGTTGAAGCCAAACATGCTGAAGAGCAGACCAGAGTCTGCACAAAATTCCTTTCAGAACTTCCCAGGGATATTACCGAGGTCGAATCCGAGACTCATTTGCAGCGGATGCCGAATGAGTACCTGATGAAACAAAGCTTCGAGACCATCCACCACCATCTGAGACTCCTGAGAAAATACACCGGGGAACACCCGATTGTCGGCTGCCGCCAGACTTTGCCGAATATTCTCGAGGTTGCATCGATTCAACCTTCGAAGATCGGTGATTTCATGAGAACTGTCCGCCCGCTTTCATCCCTGGGCCTGAGCATTTCTGAGGCGCGAATCTTTGTCCGGGACGACGGGGTTGCATTCACAACCCTGATGGTGGTTCACCAGGAGGGTTCCGAGTTCGGGGATGAAATGATCCAGCGTGTCATCGATCGTTCCATGGACTCCCTCGAGGATCGCTGGGAAGAGAACTGGAATCCACAGCCTTTACGGCTTCATGATCGTGGGAGGTCCCGCCTGACACCCACAGTTGAAGTCCTCAACAATGTCTCTTCGAAATACACTGTGGTTGAAGTTCGCTGCGCCGATGCAATCGGGGTCCTGGTTCAGATTGCCACTGTCTTCGCCAAGTACGGCCTGGATATCGGGTTCGCGCGAATTCACACAGAAGGGCAGCGCGTGATTGATACCTTCTATGTCCTCGATACAAACCGGCGGAAATTTGAAGAGCCTCAAAAGATCAACTGGCTTAAAAACTCGATGGTCAAGGCATTGAACGAGCTGCTCGGATGATGGGATGACGGAAGCCCACCCGGAAAACGATCCCGGACGGTTTCTCCTGGCCACTCTGCCGGGGATGGGCGCCTCTTCCTGGAAGCGCCTGGAAGAGGCCATCGGACCTCCATCTGCAGTCTTGCAGGCATCCGGGGAGGAGTTACTCAACAGTGGCATTCGCCCCGACCTGGCTCGTGAAATTCTTTCCGCCCAGGCACGGCTCGATGAGACCGGTGAACTGCTTGGCGACTGCCTGACGGCCGGAATTCAGATCTTTTACCCGGAGTCAGAAGGAGTACCGCTTCGTTTGATCAGCGCCACTCCGGACTGGCATATCCTGACACTCCTGGGAGATCCGGGCCTTCTTGATGCCACGACTGTAATCGGGATGGTCGGCAGACGGCAGGCAACAGAGGTGGGGGTGCAGCTGGCCTTTGATCTGGCTGCCGGCCTGGCTGGCGAGGGTGTGGCGGTGCTGTCGGGAATGGCCCAGGGCATCGATCAATCCTCTCATGTCGGGTGCCTTTCCGAGGGAGGCAGCACCATCGCTGTGCTGCCGATGGGGATCATGCGCTTCCTGCGTGAAAACAGGCGCTGGAGGCTGATTCAGGATGCTTTGGAGGCAGGCAAGCTGCTCCTCATATCGGGTGCTCATCCATTGCAGAAATGGGATGTCTCCGAAGCGATGCGGCGGAATGGCTGGATCGCTGCCTGGAGCGATGTGCTGGTTGTTGTCGAAGCTGGAACACAGGGAGGGACCTGGAAGACAGCCCGCTCCGCCCGTAAGAAGGGGAAGCAGGTTCTGGTTTTTACTGGATTTGATGGGAATGAGGCGGGTGTCGGAAACAGCAATCTGATCCGGAGCCTGTCAGCCACTCCGCTCGATGCAGGACTGCCGGTATCAGAGCTGGTCGGGCGAATTCTGCAGGTGGCTGCAGATTCCTTCGATATCTGTCGCGATAAACTTCTGGATTGATCGATACGCTGCAGGTTCTGATATCGGTCTGTAGCCGCCACCTCCTTGAGATCAAGTAAAAAACCCCCACCCGGGGTGATCCAAGTGGGGGTTTTCAAATTGTCTGCTCGAAGAGCTCAGAACGAGGTCAGAGGAATGTATTCCCGTTTGGCAAAGGGAATATCATTGGCAACAACCATCCAGAGGTCCCCTTTGCTTTTGGTTCCATTGGTTGGTGTGTATGCCAGCCCGATCCCGCGTGGGTCGGAGCCTCGCACCCAGTGTCCTGCAATCAGGTCCGGCCCCGCCACAAAATAGGCCGAATAGCGAATCCATTTTGGATTATCGCCTTTCCCGAGCGGGTTGTCATAACGTGAATCCATACCCACCGGAATGGTTCCATCGGACCAGGGGTCCACCGTTTTTGCGGAATCTATGAATTTGTTAGGTGTGGTCAATGGGCAGTGGACGTTCTGCGCATAAAAAGTATTTTGATCCATAAGGTAAGTCAGGCCACCTTTGGAAGGGTTGTAATTCGCGGTAAGAGGGCAGGGGAGGGTTGGAATCGGGCTGGATTTATTGCGCGATTTGCGTGTCGGGATCGCAGGATCGTTATAATCGGAATAAAGGAACCCATACAGGGTCATGTGGTTCAGGACAGCGGTCTCCATGGTTTTCAGATTGCCTTTGGCCTTGGCCACGCGGGCTCTCTCCTGTGCCTCCAGGAAGTTTGGGAGAGCGATTGAGATCAGAATAAGGATAATTGCAATTACGATCAAAAGCTCAATCAGAGTAAATCCAGACCGCCCTTCCGATCGCCTGCCGAATCGGTTGTGACAACAGGGCATTATCACTCCTCCTTTATTTGTAAAATGAACAGGTCGCCTGTTCATTATAAATTTACCCCCGCCGGGCAGGGCTTGTCAATTGTGAATCGCCGTTTTTTTTCGGCTGTCTGCCCTTTTCAGCTTTTTATCAAGCAGGCGGGATGAAATTGAACCCGACATGGTTTCATCGGCAAGCAAAAAACACTAACAAGTAATAGAGATCTAGATTATTGAATCGCCACTATGATTGGTTTGAACAAAAAAATCTATTCAGATGGGCTGATTTTTCTTGACATGGTTTGGTGAGAGGAGCATCCTTTTTCAGCCCTCTAAGAGGGTTGATTCTGAGGTCATATCAGAAAGGAGTACGATGAGATGAAAGAAAAGTTGTTCGTGTTGTGTCTGTTCATGTTGTTCGTTTCTCCGGTGTTTGCTCAATGCCCCAATGCCAGTCCGGCGGATGTTGGGGTGGATGTCCTGATTCCTGAAAGACTGATGTTCGATAATGATGTCGATAACCTGGGCAACTGGGAGCCATACACCTCTGCTTTCGGCGATGGAACACTTGCCCTGGCAGCTAACTCTGAATCCAATCCTCCTCAAGAAAATACGGAACGTGTTGTCGTCGCTTTCTTCAACAATGATAATTCAGTCGTCGAGGTGCCTGGCTTTTACAGTGGAGTCAATCCGGCGGTCAGCTGGGATGGAAATAACGATACCAACCGGCAGAACGGCAACCCGCCACGCATCGCCTGTGACAAGCGTCCCGGGGCAACAAAGTACCTGGTTGGAAACGAATGCACCCCTTGGGATTTCCCAGCCCTTTTTCCGAACTGGGGAAGCGGATTCGGGTACGCTGCTACAGTCGGATGCACCCAGCTGCTCCAGAAGTCCGGGAATACCCCTGTCCCGATCAGCCCGGTTATCGATCCCACTTATGGAACAGCGACCAGCGGCAGTCAGATTGGCCACATTCGCTTCGGTGGCGAAATCCGCGCTCTTTCTAATGGCAATTTTATCTGTGTGGTCGAAGATCGCTCGGGCGAGTTTCCCGGAGCCACCGGGAATGTTCCGGTTGGCAGCATCCTCGATGGCAATACCGGCCAGAAAATCGGGGATTCTTTCAGCACGAATCTGACTGATCCCTCATTCGGCGATATCTGGAGTGGCGTGGCTGCATTCAATGGTGGGTTTGCAGTGAAGCCGGATATGGGTGCTTCCGGCAACAAGATTTTTTTCTGGAACAATGCGGGAACCGCACAGGGTGAGTGGGAAAGAATCGTGCGTATGGATCCCAATGATCCGCTTCCCCCTGCCAATGGGAACACCTCTTCGATCTCCCAGGGCGGACGTGGTGATGGGTTCCGTATCGATTCGGATATCCGCAGCAACTACATCTATTTTGCCGGGCGTGGAATCGATGCGACCGGGACCGGTGAAGCGGGTGTGTATGTGACCAAAATCAGCGCCCAGACCCGCCAGACTGTCAAAGAAGCCTATGTCACCCAGGAATTCACCGCACAGCCGGATCGTGTGAATGTCTGCGCGGATGAAAATGACAATGTTTTCGTATGCTGGAATGACAGCAGCAACACCGGCATGCCGCAGGTGATCGGAAGATTCTATGACAGCAACCTGGACCCGCTGACAGAATGCTTCCTGGTTTTCGAAAGCAGCGAAGCAAACCCAGGAGAGGTTGTTGATGGATTCACTGTCAATGCGCCATCCTGCGCCATGATCAATGGCCGTGTTCTGGTCACTGCACGGGTCTCCGATAATGCAGTTGTTGGCACGAAGTATGTCGGCCAGGACCAGATCGCCACAGTCCTTAAAGTTCCGGGGCAGTCCAGTGTCAAAAACTGGGATAAATATTGATCTGCTGAGACTTCTTCAGTCCAGGACTGATGTTATCGTGAAGGCCGGTGGGATACCCCATCGGCCTTCTACTTTGATATGCCAGATTTACTGATGTGATGTGCCCCGTCGCAGGATCCGCCTGTATCGATACACTCCCCGAAAGAGCAGGGCAGACAGGCTCTCACCCAGATAAAACTGGCGGCGAACCCTCCAGGAAGCCCCCGGCAGCCAGCTCTGTTCATCCACAGGGTCTCTTTCGATGAGCGCTCCGGTCTCGACCTCAGCCGCGACCGATTCAATTCCCGAAGCTTGTGCAGATTGAATGGTGGTCCCTTCAACAACCCGGGAGCCACCGGCGAACTGGCAATGAATTTTCTTTCCGATATAGGGCAGGGTAATCTGTGAGGGTCCGCTGCAGTTGGAAAAAATGACCGGTGCCCCAACAAACTTCGAGATCTTCTCCGGCAGGAGTCTGACACAATTTCTATGGTAATCCCGGAAGGTTTTTCCACCGACCGGGAGCGAAGATTTCTCGAAATCCGGCCATGCAGCTGAAATCGCGACCAGATCCGGTTTCTGTTTATGGTAAAACTCCCAGAGGGCTGGAAAGACCATATCCGCGCAGATGCCCACAGCAATCCGTCCGATGACTGTTTCAATCACACAGGGCAGCACCCCTCGATTCCAGCTGGCATTTTCAACAGTGGAAACATGAATCTTTCGATATTTGCCGCAATATCCCCGTGGATCGGTGACGACAGAAACATTATAAATATGGCATCCGGCCGCCTCAGCCATTCCAGCGATAAGCACCATACTGTACTTTTTCGACTGCTGTTCGAGCCAGGAACTCAATGGACCGGGGATCGGTTCACCTTGCGGGAAATCCGGCCCGACATCGTAACCAGACATCCCCATCTCTGGCAGAACCGCCAGTTTGACTTCCTGCGATGCGAGGCAGGATATTTGCGACTCTATGGCAGCCAGCCGGTCCGGCAGACTCTGGGGGTTACCGGGAAGCTGGATTGCGGCTACTTTAATTTTCATGGCGAAAGTCGCCCGAGCATCCAGTGAAAGGCCAGGGTTTTTCAAGCGCTCCTTTCACCCAATTTACCTCAGAAATATTGAGTAATAAATGTGAATCACAATTCCGCATCGATTGATACAGAGCAAAACCCACTTGTCCGTCTGACCCATGTTCGCAGAACCTACACCGCCGGAGAAATGGATATTGAAGTTCTGCGGGATGTGAATCTTACTGTGGCCCAGGGCGAATCGATCGCCATTCGTGGCGTTTCCGGTTCGGGGAAATCCACCCTGCTGAATATTATGGGGGGAATTGACTGTGCAACCTCCGGGCAGGTGGAGGTATGTGGATGGACATTGAATGGATTATCATCGAAAGAATTCACCCGTTTTCGCCGGGAAAAGGTTGGCTTCATTTTTCAGTTTTATAATCTGCTTCCCACCCTTTCAGCCCTTGAAAATGTCATGGTCGGCCCTGAATCAGCCGGATTTCCCCAATCGAAAGCCCGTGCCAGAGCGGAAGAATACCTTGAGGCGGTGGGCCTCGCCGATAAAGCCTGGAAATTTCCCGAGCAGCTTTCCGGAGGTGAGCAGCAAAGAATTGCGATTGCGCGCGCTCTTGCGAAAGAACCGCCCCTCATTCTGGCGGATGAGCCTACTGGCAGCCTGGATGAGGATACCGCCGCCATGGTGCTGCAGCTCCTCGACCGCCTCAAACTGGAGCACCGCCTGACCTTTATCGTTGTAACACACAACCCGGCCCTTTCCGATCACACCGATCGCAGCCTCTTTCTGCACAACGGGTCCCTGTCCGAGCTCACACCGAATCGGATCGCCCACTGACATGAAGCTTCTGGTGACCCATGTAGTGCGTGCCGGCTGGCGCATTCGATACCGCCTTGCAGCGGTGGCACTGGTGGTTGCGGCTGGATTCGGAATCTATGCGGGTGTCTATTCAGCCATCGATCTCCTGTTCGATCGTCGAAACCAGGAGTTTGAGGAAGGGCATGTGGCGGACCTTGAAGTCCGTTTTGCTCCGGAAGATTCCCAGCGAATCCCAGATCTCGGCAGCCTGCCAGGCATCGCTGAATCTGAAAGCCGGCTGGTCTTCCCCGGCCAGATGATGCTGGCGGATCAACCACCGCTGCTGACTTTGATGGTCACGATCGACCCGGTCAATGGAGGCCATATCAACCGGCTGAAGATCCTGGAAGGCGAGGGGATCTCCCGGGACAAACCGGACCATGTCGTCATTGATCGCAACATGGCCGCTTTCCATCATCTCAAGCCAGGGGATTCCATCGAACTGGTTATGGCCGATGAGTCCTACCACCTGAAGGTATGCGGGATCGGCCTCTCGCCGGAGTTCCTTCTTGCACCCGCCAACCCGCGAGTTTTCATTCCCTCCAAAGGCTCCCTGGGGGTGGTGTATGGGCTTCCCCAGTTGATTCAGGAACGGGTTGGGCTGCCGATGGTCAACAGCCTGCTGATCCGGCTTAAGCCCGGAGAATCTGTCGAAAAGTGGACCGATGAAATCCTCTCGAAGCTCGAAGGGCAGCTCCTGCTCGATCAGGTGATTCCCAGCACTGAGCAGTTCGGGAGCCGTTTCCTCGAATTAAGCCTGAATGCATTCCGTGTCTGCCTCCCGGCGCTGGTGATTGTTTTTGACCTGACTGCCTTTCTGGTGACATTCTTTTTGCTCTTTCAATGGATTGTTCAGGAACGCCGTGAGATCGGCAACCTGATGGCTTTCGGCTACGACCGTGGGGTGATTGGCCTGGCCTATCTGATTCCGGTGGCGATCCTGGGGATCATCGGCAGTGTGGTGGGCCTGGCGGTTGCGCTGGCAGCCTCCTGCCTTTTTTCAACCAATTATGCCGATTCCATCGGTTTTCCTCATCCGGAGCTGGCACTCATTCCACACCATATCCTGGTGGGTGTGGGCGGGGTTGGGGTCATTCTTCTGGCAGCGGTCTCCTGGCCGTTGATCTGGTTATTGCGTCTGACTCCTCTCGAGGCGGTTCGTGAGTCGATGGGGCAGGGAACTGACCGGCTGGGGATCCTGAAACAGATTCTGGCCTGGCTTCCAGGGCGCATCTGGCTGCGATATGCCATGCGAAATCTGGCGAGAAGAAAATCGATCTCGGCCATGACCATCCTCTCGGTTGCAGCGGGGTTGGGAGTCACGATCTCCTTCTTCATCAATCTGACTTCGAATGCCGGGACAGCGGTCAACATGATTCGGAATGATCCCTGGAGTGCCATCCTCGAGTTATTCGCCCCGGTGCCGATTGAAGATGCCCGTGAATTCGAGGCAGTCGATGGAGTTGAGAAGGCTGTTCCATTCACCAAACTTTCAGCCCGGCTTGCTGGCCCTTTATCAAAGGAGAACATTGCAATTGGTGGAATTCCTCCGGAATCCGGAATCCGTCAACCGGAAATTCTGGCTGGCCGGGGCCTGCAGGCGGGGGATCAGGAGGCCCTGGTCCTCGAGAGGAACCTGGCGGAAAAATGTGGTGTACAGATCGGGCAGAAAGTCACGATCGATTCCTTCGGAAAGAAAAAAGAAGCAACTGTGGTGGGTTTTCTCTCCGGTGCCCTTCCGGGTGAAGCTTATGTCCCTCTTTCCTGGGCACAGGATATCCAGGAGTCCGGGGACCTCTGTTCCGGTTTCTTTCTGATATTCAAGGGAGACCCTGAGCAGACCCGAAAGTCGCTCTTCGAGAAAGGGAATATTGCCCAGATTACACTGAAAACAGAGATCGTGGCTAAAATTCTGGAAACCACAGGTGAGAAGGTCGGCATCATCCGCCTCGGAGCGATATTCAGTGTGGTGATTACCCTCCTGTTTATTTTCTGCAGTGTGTCTTTCACAATCCTTCAGAGGAAGCAGGAATATGTCATGCTGCGGGTGCTCGGGATGAGCGATGGCTCCATTGTCTCGACCATCATTGCGGAAGTCCTGTTCCTTGGATTGATCGCTGTTTTGCTGGCGATTCCTGTCGGCTACCAGACAGCTCACTTCCTGAACAGCCGTGTCTCGGAAGCCTGGTTCAATGTGACCCTGGTTGCCGAGATCGGTGATTTTCTGAAAACCCTGATTCCCGGGCTGCTGTTGATGCCGATTGCCGCTCTCGGGGCAATCCGGCAGATTTTGCGTGAACCCCTGGACCGAAGCCTGAGAGAACGGCAGTGTGGTTGATACGAAGGCCAATCGAAAGAAGAATCCTCTCCATCCGACTGGGATGGTTTGGCAGCCTGGCACAGGATGCCCGGATTGAACCGGGTCAGTTACAACGGGCGTATCTCCTCATTTCATGGAGGTTTTCATGGGGAGTGTCTCTCGGAACTTCACAACCTGCAGAGACAACATAATTTGGACCGCTTTCCTTGTGGCACCTTTCTGTTTCTCTGAGGACAAAATCCGGGGTTCCATTTCTCAGGACTGAGACCGGATCGATGTTTCCGAGCAAAACCTGCCCGGGACCCATTCTGTCCCGCGCTTCGCTTACCGGGTTGAGATAATCGAGATCGACTATTTCACATCCCAGCTGGCCGATTCCTTCGGACAGGTGGCGTGTGTTTCCGCAGATATGCAGGCGAACCCTTCCACCCATGGCATGGATGCCATCCACAAGTTTCTTCTCATACGGCCAGATCAGGTCCTGATAGAATTTCTTTCCTACCAGGGATGCAGCTGCATCTCCCATGCCGATGATATCCGCCCCGGCTTCGATCTGCGCCTTTGCGAAACACAACTCCATTTCGAGGATGAATTCAAACAGGTCGCGGACAAATCCAGGATCATCATAGAAATCCAGCAGGATCGTGTTGATTCCACGCAAATCCGCAGCTTCCGCGCATGGCCCTTCCACCCAGCCTTCAACCAGCTTGTCATTTTTGACCTTGTCTTTGAGCAGGGCCACTCCTTCGACACGGTCCTGCATCCGCCCGCCTCCCAGCGGATCTGGAACCTTCAATCGGGCAAGCGATTTTTTGTCATGCAGGAGGGCATGGGATTCATCGATGGCGGGGGGTTGATCTTCAAAGTAAACAACTCTCGCACCGCAATCCGAGGCTTCCCGTGCCGGATCGGATATGGTCGAAACATGGTCGATATCGAATGTTTCGGCCACATGCAGCTGGCATCTCGCCAGGACACGATGGTCCCGGGCATAATCCCCATATTTCTCACCGGTGAGGCCTGCCGCGAACATCATTGTAATCGGCATGAAAGGCAGGGAATCGGTTGGCTTTCCTTCAATCGTGTTCAGAACTCTCTCCAGACCATTCATGTTCGAATCCTCCTCGCTTCGGGAATGCCTCGATCTTACATCTTTACCCAGCTGGATAGCAGGTGCCCCGCCTGTTTTTTCCCGGGTCCGAGGCCTCCCCTTCGAAAGGTATTGATACCTCTCCAGACCCATACAACTTGCAACTGGCGGTATCAAGAGATAAATTACAACCATCTTGTCCGAAAAAGAAATGAACACATCGACCGGGTGAAATCAGGCTTTGAATTGAATGATGCTGCGCCGTATATCTGGTTTTTTGGTACTCCTTCTAGCCTTTTCACTCCTGGTGGCCTGGCGCTGTATTTCTCCGCGGATGGCCACTTCGCCACGGCTACCGATTCCAGCCAACCACCCCTCTGCACAAACAAGCGGTGCTTCGGAGGGAAACCCGGGATCACTCAGTGTGGGGACAGGCAAACCCGGGCCTGAAACTGGTGTGTGGCCCTGTTTTCGAGGTCCAGCTCGCAATGGGATTGTCACCTCTCCACGAATTACAGCCTGGCCGGAAAAAGGTTTGCAGCCTCTCTGGAAAATCAAGGCAGGGGAAGGCCATGCGGGTGTGGCCATTGATTCCGGACGGGTGTTCCTTCTCGACTATGATGAGAGCCGGAAAGAGGATGCCATTCGCTGCCTGTCATTCACCACAGGAGAAGAGATCTGGCGCTATTCCTATTCGGTTAAAATCAAGCGGAACCATGGCATGTCGAGAACAGTTCCCGCTGTCGCCGGGGATTATGTGGTCACACTCGGCCCCAAGTGCCATTTATGCTGCCTGCAGGCTGCAAGCGGCGAACTGGTCTTCAAAAAGGATCTGGTGAAGGAATACGGCACCCGCATCCCGGAGTGGTATGCCGGCCAATGCCCCTTGATCGATGATGGCCGTCTGATCCTTGCGCCGGGAGGCTCCTGCCTGATGACCGCAATCGAACTGGCTACTGGAAACACCCTCTGGCAGACCCCGAACCCGGAGGGCTGGCAGATGAGCCACTCCTCGATCCTGGCAATCGATTTCGAAGGGGAACGGATGTACATCTGGTGCTCATCCGATGGAGCGGTCGGAATCCGAGCGGCGGATGGGGCACTGCTGTGGTCACTGCCCGAATGGAAAATCAAAATCGCTACCATCCCCACCCCCATCGAGATCGGTCCGGGAAAAATCCTGTTCACAGGCGGATATAATGCCGGAGCGGCAGCCTATCAGCTCGAACACCATGAAGGTGGAATTCGCCCAGCCGAGGTCTTTCGTTGCGATGCAAAAACCTATGGATCCGACCAGCAGACTCCGGTTTTCCATAATGGCCTTGTTTTCGCTGTGATTCCGGGCGGGAAACCAGCCTGTCTGACTCCTGATGGGAAAAGACAGTGGATTGAGGAGGATTACAACTTCGGTTTAGGCCCGTATCTGCTTTTCGATGACAAGATGCTGATCCTCGATGATGATCACAACAAGCCTGGGGAGTTGACCCTTTTCCAGATCGAGCCTGCAGGGTTGAAGCGTCTTGCCGGTGCAAAAGTCATCGAAGGTCATGATGCCTGGGCGCCGATGGCCTATGCCGATGGGCGGATCATTCTCCGGGATGCCACCACACTGGTGTGCCTGGATGTGTCAGGAAGTGGGGCTCCATGAAAAACCTGACTGCCTTCCTCAAAACCTTCTGTGGGCCGGTTCTGCTGATTCTGGCTGGCATGGCATTTGGCTACTTTGCCACCCTCAAAGCCTATCCGCCTTCCCCCCATTCCGAGGGCAAACCAGCGGCCTCAGTCCAGCTCAAATGCATCACCATCAGCCCGGATGACCGTATTTATGTGGGAGGATCCTTTGGGATTGCTGAGGTGAATACGGACCTGCAATTGAAATCACTCTTTGAACTCCCGGAAGTGGCCCAGGCTCTGGCGGCTGACACGGAGGGGAATTTTTACATTGGTTACCCGGCTGCAATTGAGAAAAGGGACTCGAAAGGGGACCTGCTGCTGCGCTGGGGGCGAGGGGGATGCGGTGGGGATGCATTCAGTTATGTTACTGGCATTGCAGTCGATGCCTCCAATGTCTTCGTCGCCGATGCCGGGCTCCGGACTGTTTTCCGGTTTTCAACCGATGGCATTCCCCTGAATGAAATATCCGGAAAGACAACAGGAGCCACAGGCACCGGTTTCTTCGTTCCAACCCCCTATTTCGATTGTGCTGTCAAAGATCAGTCCCTGTATGTCACTAATCCTGGCTGCCTGAGGGTCGAGCGCTATACCTATAAGGGGGATCTGCTCGGCTACTGGGAGCAGTCATTCGATGATCCGGACCATTTTCCCGGCTGCAGCAATCCGACACACCTGGCCATTTTCCCTGACCTGCATGTTGCCGCTTCTCAAAAAGGGAAAGCCTATGTCCGGATTTACACAAGCGAGGGCAAGCCGGTTCTCGATCTCGGGCGGGATATTTTTCCTGAAAGCACACGAGGCCTTGATGCAGCGGTAGACAGCAAAGGCCTGCTGTATGTAGTCGATCCACATGCACTTTGTGTCCGTAAGTTCGATATCTCAGCTGCGGCGGGAAAATCATGAACCGAACCGAGCCGCACATCATCCTGATGGGAGGAGATGAAGATGAGTAAACCAGATCCAGCCGAGGGCCGAAGATCCTTTCTTGAAAAAATGACCAAAGGAGTCAGCTTCTTTGCCTTGGGAGGAGTGACCGGCAAGCTGCTTTCCAATGCCCTGCGTGAAGAAATGGTCTGGCAGATCGATCCACTGAAATGTATTCAGTGTGGCAATTGTGCGACTGCCTGTGTCCTGACCCCCTCCGCAAGCAAATGTTACCATGATTTTTCGATGTGTGGTTACTGCCGGGTCTGTACCGGATTCTTTCCAACCGATCCGACCACACTGGATGAAGGTGCGGAGAATCAGCTCTGCCCGGTCGGAGCGATCCAGAGGAAATTCGTCGAAGAGCCTTATTATGAATATGAGATCGATCGAACACTCTGCATCGGGTGCGCACGCTGCGCCAAAGGGTGCACATCCTATGGGAATGGCTCCCTGTATATGCAGATCGATCGCACCCTGTGTGTGAACTGTAACCAGTGCGCCATAGCGCTGGTTTGTGAAGGCAAAGCATTTTCAAGAGTGCCTGTGGAGCAACAGTATGTCCTGAAAGGCTCCAGAATGTCATGAAGGGCTTTGGGGTCGCATGTTGCCTGCTGCTGGCGGCCATTCCAGGCGGGTATGCCGAACGCAGGTTCCCACCTCCGGACTTTGAAACCGGCTACACCCAGCCACCGGTTGTTTTCCAGGAGGTTCGGACCCCTGTATCGCAATATGTTGACCTCACTCTGCTGGTCGTCTGTCTGGCCATTGGAACCTGGCTGCTGCATTACCGTCGGAGCCGGCGTGGAATTTTTCTCCTGGGGCTGTTTGCAGTCCTCTACTTCGGTTTTTATAAAAATGGCTGCATCTGCCCGATCGGGTCGATTCAGAATGTGACACTCGCACTGCTGGATCCCCATTACCCCATCTCTCTTGCTGTCATCGGGATATTCATTGCGCCTCTTTTGTTCTCTCTCTTTTATGGAAGGGTATTTTGTGGAGGAGTTTGCCCGCTGGGGGCAATCCAGGATCTTTTTCTGTTCCGGACCCTGAGGGTTCCACGGTGGCTCGAGGGAAGCCTGGGGCTGTGCCGTTATTTTTACCTCGGCATTGCCATCTATACAGTGGCAGAGTATTCGCGCTTTGTGATCTGCGAATACGATCCCTTTGTGGGCTTTTTCCGTATGAGCGGACTCCCCTGGAAATTAGGCCTGGGTGCGGCGCTGCTGGGAATCGGGCTGTTTATCCCACGCCCCTATTGCCGCTACCTGTGCCCTTATGGCGGCTTGTTATCACTGCTGGCGCGCAGGTCATCCACCTGGGTGAGAATCACCCCCACAGACTGCACAAACTGCACATTGTGTGATGCGGCCTGCCCTTATGAGGCCATTCTCCGCCCGGAAGAACCGATTCGCCCTGAAGGAAGCTGGCGCTTCAAAATTATTCTGGCCAGCCTGGGGGTGATGGCGCTGTTTATTGCATCTGGATTCTATCTTTTCGGAACCGCCCTGAGTGGAATCCTCCTCAGTACCTGGTTTGGTGTCGTTATCGCTTCAAAAATGATGACCCAGGCCTTTTCGAACCGCCGCAACCACTTTGAGACCGATCACGCGGCCTGTTTATCCTGTGGCCGCTGTTACGAATACTGCCCTTATGGAAAGACAATGCAGGAGATCGATGCACATGCTGGATAATCTCCTGGCATTGTTTGACAGGAAAACTACAATTTACCTTGTCGCTGCAAGCGGAGTGTTTTCGCTGGTTGTCATAATTGGCCTCTGTTTTGATGGGCTGTGGTATCGCCCGATGCCTGTCTTTGATGTCCCGCTTCTTGAGATGAGGGAGACACTGAGAAAGAACCCTCAAGACCAGGCCTTGCGTGAAGAGATTCGCCATCTGGACCAGGTGGTTCGCCAGGATTTCATCACCACAAGAAAGCGTCTGCTGGTTGGAGGATACCTCCTGTTCTTCAGCCTCCTGATTTTTGTCCTGTCGTTGCGAAGATGGACTGTGCTGCAGCAGAAATTGCCGGAACCCCTCCTGTTGTCTCAGCTGGCCGAGCATCCCCAGGCACAAATGAATTTATTCAGAACTCTCGCCTTTTTCTGCATCCCGCTGGCGCTGCTCTCACTCTATGGGCTTTCATATCTGAAGCACCACCCCCAAATCGTAAATGAGGCAGGTCTTCAGGCTCCTCAACCACCAGGGCCACCGCTCGAAATTCTGGTGCCTGACAATCAGAAATGGCCTCAACTGCGCGGGCCAAAGGGGTCAGGGGTTGTCGATGATCCCAATCTGCCTGTTTCATGGGATGTCGAGAAGGCTGAGAATCTTGTCTGGAAAGTTGAAATTCCGGGGAAAGGCCACAGCTCGCCAGTGATCTGGGGGGATCGCCTTTATATCACGACCGGGGATTTCGAAAGCCGGAAGGTCCTCTGCTACCAGCGAAGTGATGGGAACCTGGTGTGGTCCTGTGCACTGAGGACCAATGCACAGCTGGATGAAGAGCTGAAGGAAGATGAGGGGGATACCGGCCTGGCTGCTCCGACTGCTGTCACCGATGGACATTACATTGTCGCATTCTTCGGAACCAATGAGATTGCCGGAATCGACAGAGAGGGCCGCCAGATCTGGTCAAGATGGTTCGGCCCTCCGGACAGTGATTTCGGAATTGCATCTTCTCCCATTCTCTCCGGGTCAACCGTTTACCTGCAGCTGGATCAGGGAAGCAAAGAAAAGAAGCATTCCATGCTCTATGCTCTGGATATTGCCAGCGGAAAGCCCCGTTGGGAGATCCCCCGTGAGGTCCCCTGCTCCTGGAGCACTCCGATTCTGGTTGAAAGCAATGGACGGAGCGAACTGATCACTGCCGCCGATCCATGGGCCATATCGTATGATCCGGTCAGTGGAAAGGAAATCTGGCGCGCGAAAGTTTTGTCCGGTGCAGTTGCACCCATGCCCGCATCCTGCAATGGATTCTTTTTTACAGCGACAGAATATTCACAGCTGGCCGCCATCAAAACGGGTGGGCAAGGCGATATCACCGAAACCCATGTGGCCTGGACCATGGAAAGTGACCTCCCGGATGTAGCCGGCATGGTCACTGATGGAAAACTGCTGATCCTTCCCAATGGGACCGGTAAGGTGCGCTGCTTCGATGTATTGACTGGAAAACGAATCTGGACTCAGGAGTATGACAATGGTTTCTGGTCAAATCCAACCCTGAATGGTGATCTTGTCTATATGACTGATATGGAAGGGACGACTTTCATTTTCAAACTGGCTGATAAATACGAAGAGGTTGGCCAGGGGAAATTCGGAGAGCCTGTTCTGACTTCATTTGCTGTCGCAGACTCACGTTTCTATGTCCGCGGCGAAAAATACCTTTATTGCCTGGGGAAACCCCAATGATTGTCACAGGTCAACAGGAGATCGTGCTTGCTGAGGTTGACCGGATTGTAGAAACAGTCGGCGGCAATGGCCAGCAGGTTATACAAATTCTCCAGGCGATACAGGAAAAATACCGCTATCTTCCCACAGAAGCGCTGGAGCGTGTTTGTGAGCTCACTGATATATCACCGGCACGCATTGCAGGGGTTGCATCATTTTATTCCCAGTTCCGATTCAACCCGGTGGGGCTGCATCAGATCCGGGTGTGCCATGGAACTGCCTGCCATGTCAAAGGCTCAGCTCTGGTCCAGGATTCCATTGAACGGCACCTTGATATCGGAATGGACAGGGACACGACAACCGATGGCCTTTTCACAGTTGAAAAAGTTGCCTGTCTGGGATGCTGCACTCTTGCTCCGGTTGTTCAGATCGATGACCTTGTTTATGGGGGTCTGACACCCGACAAGGTTCCTGTAGTCATCAGAAGCTTCCTGAATAATCCACAGCTGCGCAATGGCTCGGTTGAAACACAGGCAGATGATGAAGCAATCGAGAATGTTTTCGGTGAAATTCGGATCGGACTGGGATCCTGCTGTGTTGCCAAAGGAAGCGACCGGTTGAAAACCGCGCTCGAAGATGCGATTCGAGAAACAGGCGCACGCGCTGTCGTCAAAAGGGTTGGCTGTGTGGGAATCTGCCATCAGACCCCACTCATCGAAGTGATTGCTCCCGACCAGACATCTCATCTCTATGCCGACCTCAAACCGACTGAAGCAAAGAACCTTGTCGTCAAACATTTTCCCGAGGCGGTCGGTTTTCAAGAAAATCAGCCATTCTCTCAACCGTGTGCTTGAAAAAATATTCCAGGATGATGCCTGGGAACCGGTTGACAGATTTTCCATTCATGTTCGTGATGAACCGGTTTCTGCCTTTCTGAGCCGCCAGATCCACATTGCGACAGAGCATGGAGGAACACTGAATCCATTTGATCTCGAGGAGTACATCCACCACCAGGGATTCGCTGCACTTAGAAAGTGCCTTGAATCGTATACGCCCGCCCAGATCATCGACCAGATTGCTGAAAGCGGATTGAGAGGAAGAGGGGGCGCCGGTTTTCATTCAGCGACAAAGTGGCGAAAGGTCCGCGAATCTCCCGGAGAGATCAAATATGTCATCTGTAATGGGGATGAGGGTGATCCAGGAGCATTCATGGACCGGATGCTGCTCGAATCCTTCCCGTTCCGTGTCATCGAAGGAATGATTATCGCGGCTTATGCTGTCGGCGCATCCGAGGCTATCTTCTATGTGCGTGCAGAATACCCGCTGGCTTTGAAAGTCCTCCGGCGAGCGCTGGCGCTTTGTGAAGGGAATGGTTATATCGGCGGCAATATCCTGGGGAGTGATTACTCAATTCATTTCCATATCGCCGAGGGAGCCGGAGCCTTTGTTTCCGGGGAAGAAACTGCACTGCTGGCATCAGTTGAAGGGAAGAGAAGCATCCCGAGAATCAGGCCGCCTTACCCTGCGGAAAAAGGGCTATGGGATCAGCCCACGCTCATCAACAATGTCGAAACATATTCCCTGGTGCCATGGATTCTGCGTGAAGGGGCTGAGTCCTTTGCAGCCCTTGGAACAGCCACCAGCAAAGGGACCAAAGTGTTTGCCCTTGCAGGAAAAGTGAAACGGGGTGGTTTGATCGAAGTGCCGATGGGGATCACCATCCGGGAGGTTGTTAATGAAATTGGTGGCGGTGTTGCAGATGGAAGGCAGTTCAAAGCGGTTCAGGTAGGTGGCCCGTCTGGCGGCTGTGTTCCTGCAGCACTTGCTGATACTCCCATAGATTTCGAAGCGCTCCAGTCAATCGGGGCCATCATGGGATCCGGTGGGCTGGTCGTTTTGGATGATACGGATTGCATGGTGGACATTTCCAGATACTTTCTGCAGTTCACTCAGAATGAGAGCTGTGGGAAATGCACACTGTGCCGCATTGGTTCCAAGCGGATGCTTGAAATTGTCACCCGTTTGTGTGAAGGGAAAGGGCGGCCACAGGATATAGGCATTCTCGAAGAGCTGTCTGCCGGAATGAAAGCGGCCAGCTTCTGTGGTCTGGGAAAAACCGCCCCCAATCCGGTCTTGACTTCGCTCCGTTATTTTCGTGAGGAATATCTTGCGCATGTGGAAGGCCGCTGCCCGGCCGGAAAATGCAAGGCATTGATCCGCTACAGGATTGAGGACCACTGTATTGGCTGCACAATCTGCGCACAGCACTGTCCAGTCGGTGCAATCCATTCAATCCCCTACCAGCTGCATACCATCGATGATTCACTCTGTGTGCGTTGCGACATGTGCCGTTCGGCCTGTCCCGAGAAAGCAGTCAAGGTGGTTTGACCCATGCCAGATATGGTTTCACTGATAATTGATGGCATACCGGTCCAGGTGGCCTCGGGAGAGACGATCCTCCAGGCTGCAGAGAAATCCGGCATTCAAATCCCCACACTCTGCTTCATGGAAGGCCTTGCCGACCTGGAATCCTGCGGTGTGTGTGTGGTCGAAGTGGAGGGAAACCCAAATCTTCTTCCATCCTGTGTATCGAGATGCCTGCCTGATATGAAAATCCGTACTGATTCCGAAAAGGTTCGAAAGGCCAGGAAGCTGGCACTCGAACTGTTGTTGTCGGACCATCTCGGGGATTGCCAGGCGCCCTGTGAACTGGCCTGTCCTGCGGAAATTGACATCCCCGAGTTCATTCGGCAGATACGATACAACCATCCGGACAAAGCCCTGCGAGTTATTCTGGAAAAGATCGCCTTTCCGGGAGTTCTCGGCAGGATCTGTCCCAAGTTCTGTGAAGGTGTCTGTCGTCGTGGGGAATATGATGAGCCTGTTTCTATCTGCTCCCTGAAAAGATTTCCGGCAGACATCGTTCCACAGGATATTAAACAGCAGCAGCACTCTGCTGTTGTCAGGTCCGGAAAGAAAGTTGCAATCCTCGGTTCTGGTGTCGTTGGCCTGACTGCAGCCTATTATCTCACACTCGCCGGGCATGAGTGTATTGTCTTTGAGGCTGCACCGAGGCCTGGCGGGGCGATGAGGAATATCATTCCGGAATTTCGACTTCCCGCACAGGTGATTGATGATGAAATTGCGGACATTCAATCACTTGGTGTCAAGATTCACTGCAACCAGGCCCTCGGAAAGGATGTTTTCCTGGATGACCTGCGAAATGAATATGATGCAATTCTGCTGGCTATTGGTGCAAATGGGGAAAAACATCCAACCTTCTCCGGTTCTGATCTGGGCCAATCGTGTTTCAACTTCCTCGAACAGGTTGCCTATGGTGCCTGCACATCGGTTGAGAAAAATGTAGTCATCATCGGCTCCGGGCCTACCTCTCTGGATTCTGCAAGAACATGCCTGCGGCTGGGAGCTGAAGAAGCCACCATGATAATCCCGTCTTCGCAGCGCACCCATTTCTTCTTTACACCGCAACTGCAATACGCGCTTGAAGAAGGTGTCAAGATTCATTATGACAGTGAGATATTATCCACTGCCATCGGAGCAAACCGGCAGATTTCGTGTGAAGTGAATACCTCTGGAGATCGTTGGGTGATAACTGCGGACCAGATTTTCCTCTCCGGGCATGTCGAGGCTGATGTCCAGCTGCTGGAAGAACTCGGATTCAAAACCCTCCGGGGAGGAGTCCAGATTGATAAGAAGACCCTGGAAACAAATATCCCGGGGGTCTTTGCGGCCGGCAACATCGCCCAGTCCGGCCGGTATGCGGTCCATGGCTCGGCTTCAGGCCGGATTGTTGCCGAGTCTATTCATCGTTACCTCACTGGCATCCCGCCACAGCCCGAATGGATCAATGTTCGGATGCAGCATCTGACAGAGGATGAAAAGGAACTTCTGGGGAAAGACCGGCATGACATTTCACGATTGATGGATTTGATTCTTTCTCCTGAATTCCGTTCCCATAATTTCGAGGAATTCAATCAGGGACTCACTACAGATGCAGCGATCAAGGAAGCGGCACGCTGCCTGAACTGTGATTGCGCCAGCAAAAGAGAGTGCTCACTTCGCATCCAGTCGACATTATGCGATGCAAATCCACGGGCATTTCGTGGAGACAGGCCGGCCTTTGAAAAAGATGATTCACACCCGGATATTGTTTATGAATCCGGCAAGTGCATCAAATGCGGGCGCTGCATTGCTATTGCGGAGCAGCACCGTGAAAAGTATGGCTTGACCTACATCGGCAGGGGATTTTCAGTCAAAGTGCAGACACCGATCATGGGAAAAATCGCCGAGGGCCTTTCTCTGGTTGCGATTGAATGTGCCAAGGCCTGTCCGACCGGAGCACTCTCCAGAAAGCGGTGACTCAGTGAGCTGTACCGGTGGATAGGTATCTCTGCTCCAACCCATGGGGCAGTGTGGCTCTCTGCTATCTTTAACAGAATCAAAGATCGTTGTGCTCGCCCTGAAAAAAGTGGATACGCAGGCCAGCCTCAGCCCAGCCCCAGCCTTTGAATCTTTTTCAATAACCCCCGCCGGGTCAGCCCAAGCATCTCCGCTGCATGGGTTTTGTTTCCATTCGTTTCCTGCAGAGCTTTCCGAATCAGACGTTTTTCCAGGAGATTGGTGACCTCTCTGAGAGATGAGGAATCAGCTTCGAGGTCCGGAATGTATGGCGCTTTTCCTAAGGAAAGCAGAATTTTTCGAGAGACCAATTCTTCTGTAAGGATGGAGTCGTATTTCCCCAGGATGACCATCTGCTCAATTTCATGTTTGAGCTGGCGGCAATTGCCAGGCCAGGAGTAATCAAGAAACATCCGCATGACCCTGGGGTGGATCTTTTTAGGCTCCAAACCCGCTTCCTTAACCGCCTGATCCAGGAAATACTCCACCAGAATAGGGATCTCCTCAGGGCGTTCCTGGAGTGATGGAACTGTGATCGTCAACACACTCAGCCGGTAGAAGAGGTCCTCACGGAACTTTTCCTTCTGCGATCCAGCGTTCCAAATCCTGGTTGGTTGCAGCAATGATGCGCGCATCCACTTGAATGGTGCGTGTCCCACCCACCCGTTCAAAAACGCCCCGATTCCAGAAACCTGAGCAGCTTGGCTTGTATGTTCATGGGGGCATCGCCGATCTCATCCAGAAGAAGAGTTCCCCCCTCAGCCATTTCGACCATCCCCTTCTTGATGGAGTTAGCCCCGGTAAATGCCCCTTTTTCATGGCCAAAGAGCTCGGATTCCATCAATGTTTCCGTCATGTTGGCACAGTTCAAATCAATAAAGGGTTTGCTTTTCCGGCTCGAGTTTTCATGAAGAATTTCGGCAATCAGATTTTTTCCCGTGCCAGTCTCTCCCTGAATCAGCACCGGAGCATCGTTATCGGAAAACAGTTCCAGACGGCGCCGGAGATCCTTCATCGCTTTCGATGCACAGATAAGGCGGTCGAAAGCAAACATCTGAGACAAGTTGCGTGTTTTCCCCGGTTCTAAAGCCAGCGGGACATTGAAAGTGCGGCCTGCGATATCCTCCACAAGCTCCATCACCGCAAAGATTTCCCCACTCTTATCACGAAGTGGGATTGCCACAACCTCAAAATGCTTGAAGACAATGCCTTCCTGATTGCGGCTGGGAGCAACACGCCGGACTAATTTTCCGGTCTGGAATGCAATTTTCGAGGCACACCAGGGGCAGACTTCCTCGCGTTGATCGTCATTCATATAGGCCTGAAAACAAAATGCCGCCGCCCGAGTTGGTCTATCCGGGAAAAATGACTGCTGGTGCTGGTTGACGTAGATAATCCGCATATCGCGGTTGACGATATTGATCCCGAAGGGGAGTGCATCTAAAGCGGACAGCGCAAAATCCTGCACTGAGAAAGGGAGTAAGTCCTCCACAATCCGCTCACCATTAGAGCCGGTCAGACTGGTGATAGATTTCTTTGTCGACATAGGCGGCCAATCGTTTTCTAGTGTGAATGACAGTTCTCATCCAGGAAAAGCAGATGTGAACGAAGTATCGAGGTGGAACCTTTACGTCCACTCTGATGAATATGAGTGGATGGGCTTCTACCAGTTTCTTTTTGTGCGGCGGGCCGCTTCAGAAGGGCTTTTGGGTTGTAAATCCAGATATTCACGGAACACTGGTCTCACTTGGCCTGGTCTTTGCTCACATGGTCTGCTGAGCGAATCTGATATGAATAATGTACCTGATTAGCTGAAGCAAGGCAACGAGTCCAGCGGGTCAGAGGGTAAAAAGGAGGACTGAATGCGGCTCAACCAGGGGTTTACCTTGATAGAACTTTTGATTGTTATCGCGATCATTCTAATTTTGATTTCTATTGCCCTTCCCAACTTTCTTGAGGCGCAACTCAGGGCAAAGGTGACTAAAGCGATGGGAGAAATGAAATCTCTCTCGATTGCGGTTGAAGCCTATGCTTCGGACCGATCCAACAGCAACAGACCCTACCTTTTCGGTGAATTTGTTCAGGATAGGCCAATGTACCGGTGGACCTATGGTTATGCCCCTGATTCACTGACAACACCAGTCGCCTACATCAAGATCCATCCAGAAGATCCTTTTAATCATGGGGAATTCAGCATATATGGCGGACAGCAGCTCAATTATCCAGCGGGCCATCTGCACCGGCATTACCGCATCGCTCCTCGAACTCCCTATACAGGTTTCAATTCGGCCTGGACGGAAGATAGCTGGCGAACCTATCTATGGCCAATGATGACCAAGCAATGGGGGGCGTTTCAGTCGAATTATATTCTGGTCAGTGTCGGTCCGGATAAGGTGGAAGATATCATTCCAGCCTACCACCCTCTGGTCTACTCCCCTACCAATGGGACAAAAAGTCTCGGAGATATCGGTATCCATTCCGGCGGCATTGGAAGATAAATCTTTAATTTAAACAAGTTTTCAGGCTGTAACGTGCCTTTGTGCTGAGGGCATGCCGAATCGAATAGAAGGAGGCTAAAGACAATGTACCGTAGTTTTCTTATTGTGGCTCTGTTGGCAGGACTGGGTGGGCTGGCATTTTCCCAGAATACAACTGATTGGACTCAACCTTACGAGGCAGATGCAGGCGCTGTGGATTTATACCATTTCTACGATGGCGCACTCGGCGGGGAACAGGAAATTGTCGACTATGCGGCCCCATATTTATGGGGTTGGACTCATAATGGCACGGGAGCCGCACCGCTTCATGTGCCCTCGATGCCTGGATTTGGGGAGTGTATTCAATTGGATGGAATCGATGACCGTGGTGAGTTTCCTCCCGATGGGGGCGGCGCTCACAATGTGTACTCAAACGACCTTTCTGTTGAAGCCTGGATCAATCCTGTAAACCTTTCCGGAATCCACAGGATTGTACATATGCACGGTACAGTCAGTTTCTATAGCGATGGGTCCAACCTGGTTATGTGGCTGTTTGGCAATGATGGGGGAAATATGTGGTTCCCGGCTACCACCAACAACCCGCTGACTGCAGGAGAGTGGAGCCATGTCGCCGGGACATACCATTACAACGGCGACGGGACTGCGGTCGCCAAGTTTTATGTGAATGGCAGCCTCGAGGGAACTCAAAATCTTTCCAGCGGTGCTTTGCCATTAGGCAATGCGCGCAACACCAACTGGCAGATGCTGGGCAGCACCTCCTGGGGAAGCGAGTATTTCGAAGGGAAAATGGATGAAGTCCGGATCTCCAATGTGGTGCGTGAATATGTCCCGTTAAATCCACCCAATCTGACTGACTGGACCAAACCTTTCGATCCTGATGCCGATACTGTTTTCCTGTTTCATACCGAGTTGGATAACGGAAATCCTCAGTTTGTTGTTAATTCAGGCCCCAGTCAGTGGGGGGCATGGGCAGACCCCATCACAAATGACTCCCATGGAAGCCAACGGTTTGCAACAGAAGTCCCTTCTCCGGAATTTGTGACCAGCATCTACTCTTCAGGGAATTCCACTTCATGGCCAAGATGGCATGCGCTTGTGAATGATGTCTTTGCAATTACTCCGCTGGAGAACCAGCTCACGCTCGAAGCCTGGATTCGTCCCGATTCAGTTCAAGCCTCAGGTGATGTCATTCAACGAATTATCAGCTGCAACAACTGTTATTTTCTTTACCTGTTCAATAATGAAATCGAGGTTTGGTTGAAGTATTCCGATAATACCGATGCTGCGTTTCGGACAACCGGTGCCAATGTCCCGGCAGGGGTCTGGAGCCATCTGGTGGCGCAATGGAATGGCGCCGAACAAACTCTGAGTATTTTCATGAATGGCCAGCTGCTGGGATCAGTAGAAGTTCCTGACAAACCGAACCTGAGAACGCCCACAAACACCGACTGGCTGGTGATGTGTTCTCCACCCTGGAACGCTGAATTGTTTGCCGGCTATATCGATGAAGTTCGCATTTCCAAGGTGGCTCGGTATGAGGATAATGTGACCTCTGTCAGTAACTGGGATTTGTACTAACCCGTGGCTGACTGAAAGCAGTCTTTACAGTATCCATAGTGAGATGAATCGTACCCCAGCGGCATGTTGACCGGATTCGGCACATGCGCTGGGAAACAAGAAATCAATGACGCTATGCGTCATGGCAGGGCACAAAAGATTGAGTCGTCAGACAAATGACTACCAGAACAACTACACCTTCCATAATTGTGACCGGCTCGGCCAACCTGGATTTCTGTGTCTCCGTTCCACGTTTACCCCAACGTGGTGAGACCTTGATTGGTGAAGACATGCATACCTTTTTCGGTGGAAAGGGGGCCAATCAAGCCATCGCAGCAGCACGTCTGGGGGGTGATGTCGGATTCATCGCCAAATTAGGTGATGATGCTTTCGGAGCTCAGTACCTTCGCCATCTCAGGCACGAAGGAATCGATACCTCCTGTGTCTCTTTCGCTCAAAACTGTCCGACTGGCACAGCCCAGATCATAGTCGAAGAGCTCGGACAAAATATGATCGTGGTTTCTCCCTCCGCAAACATGCGGATCAGCCTCTCAGATCTGCATCAGGCGGAACACATTATCGCTGCAGCTGGAATTCTGCTGCTTCAAATGGAAATCCCTCAGGAGATTGTCGAAGGTGCCATCAGAATCGCCAACCGGCAGGGTGTTCAGGTCATACTGAATCCCTCCCCTGTTGATTCACGGTTCCAATTCAAAGGGCTTGAGATTGATTACCTGGTGGTCAATGTTGTGGAAGCGGAAACCATTACCGGAATTACCTGCCGGGATCTGCAGACGCTCAGTGAAGCAGCGGAGTGTCTGGTATCCATGGGTGCTCGAAATGTGGTGATCACACGCGGGCGAGAGAGCACACTGGTCGATTGCCATGATACGATTGAGTTCGTTCCAACTATCCATGTGGACTCAGTGGATGCTGTTGGTGCAGGAGACACATTTGCGGGGGCATTGGCGGTTGCGCTTACTGAGAAAATGGACATTATTTCGGCGGTCCGGTTTGCCAACTGTGCCGGGGCTCTCGCCACCACCCGCCTCGGTGCTCAGGCTGCAATGCCCTTCCGGGCAGAGGTTGAAGAATGCCTGACTTCTAACCTTGATATGGCAGAAAAGACAAAGAGCCGAATGAGCCGTTACACTTGATGCGGAGGGATTCCTGCCCGGAAGCAGTGACAAACCCTGGTGAACCCGGCGCGATTAAAATATAACCCTGCCAGCTCACAATTAATCATAAGCTCCCTTCGGCAAAGGATTTCTCATGAAAAGTTTCGTTTATCAGGTGCTGGACAGGCTCCTGATGCCATGTTTTCTGTTTGCTTGTTTTTGCTGTATCACTCTGGCAGCCGGAGCAATGGAGACCATGAACAATAGAATGGATTCGGCTCTGCTGTTCGAGACCGAGCTCGACCCCGTTTATCTCAGGTGGATTATGGGCCCTGGTGAGTTGCGAGGCTTCTGGTTTGCCCATCCTTGTGAAGAGACGAAAGAGCGTACTGGCGCCAACACCTTCTCCTCACACATAAGTCTTCACCTCCTGGAGGATCCTGAAAGTCCGGACGGCTTCCGGATCGAATCACCCTTTGTTCCATCCCATTCCACTGTGGAGATGGGCTTCCATTCCGGCAGGCCGATGGCAGAGGTTCGTATCTTGATCAGCACCGCTTTCGAAGGAGCGGCAGGAAAGGCTGAACTCTATCGGATTGAAGAAGATCAAAAGCGGATATTTGCGGGATCCAGCGAGCAGGTGAATGCGCGGAAAGACAGCTGGGGTAATCGTCAAACCTGAGGGGCATAACCAGAATTTCCCGGCCGGCCAGTATGTTCTCAAGGTTGCATCACGGCGGATGCGGGTGGAAGTCTGGCCTGGCCCATCGGCCAGCCCTGAGACCTGGATCGGATTTCCTGATGAAAGTGAGAAACCGCACCAGCAGCAGACTGCACTCCTTGCCACTGTTTCTTATGTTGATGGAACTGCCAGCCAACTCCGCAAAGATGAAGAACAAAGGCCATGGCTCTCACTCGGAAGCCATGATCCTGGCTCCGAAGCCGAGGAGGCCAGGATGTTTTTCAACATCGATCTCGGAGAACACAACAATCCCTTCTTCATCTACTATCCACCTTCTTTCCAGGCTGCCTTCCCCAATGCCTTCATGCAGGATATTGATGGAAATCGGATCAAAATTGACTCGAACCCCATCGGTGAAGTCGAAAACCCTGTGCCGGCGGTAGATGATCCGGATTTGCGCAGACTCTCAAAGAAGCTCATAAAACAGGGCGTGGAGTCTTTACGAGGATCCCCATGGCTTCGTTACTATGTGATCGCGGGTGAGGAATGCTATCCCGACTACTTTGGAATGCTTCCGGTGGGTGACTTTCGAAAGGCATTCACCGATCGTTTTAATCTCTATTCCCACCAGGAGAAATGGGGGCTGGCTTTTGACCGGGAGGCATTTCGTGCCGATCCCGATGGGCCTCTCGGAAAGGCATGGTACCTTTTTCGGGAACATGCCATGGCCGACCGTGCGGCCGACTACATGCACACATTTCTGGAGAACGACTCGGAGCATCCAGTTTTCTACCCGACTCATGGGAATCCCTTTTTCGGCCTGGGCCAAAGCGGGAGAAAACAGTTGGGATATTCGCCCGGATTGATTGCGGGAGCCTGTGATGGTTTTGAGACCGGCCAAATCTCGATTGACACGGATGTGGAATTTCTGAATCTGCTGACACTTTCCCATAACACCTCCTGGGGTGTTCCTGTGGTTTCACCACGTCTTGGAAATAAAACACTGGATCCATCTGCTCGAGGAGGCGGAAGAAGCTTCACCCCTACTATGCTTCGCCGCCTCTTCTATGAAGCCATTGGGCATGGTGTCTGGCATGCCGGCCTCCTGCAGTGGACCGGGGTATTGGGAGATGGTGAGTGGTTCATCAGGGACACTCCGGCTGAACAGGAAGCGCTTCAAGTTTTCAAAGAGGTTGAGTCTGCTTCGCCATATTTGACAGGAATGAGCCGACTGCAATCCAGAGTTGGCCTGTATATCTCCGATAGCACCTGGATTCATAAGGGCTGGCAGGCCCGTTGGACAGGTTTTTACCAGGATGCCCTCTGGGACCATTGGCAAATTGCGTTGGTGGGTGACCAGCTGCTTGGTGAGGAACTCGCTTCGAAAATCCCGGTACTCGTTTCTCTCGATAATACATTGATCGATTCGCAGGCTATTCAAAGACTCAAGGAATACAAGAAGGCTGGAGGTTGCCTCATTCGCTGGGGCGAATTTGGGCAAGCAGATGAACTGGGGACTCCATTCGAGGGAGATCCGTTTAAGGATGCCCATGGTGTGGTGGATGTCCAATCTCCCCCTGATGAATCTCAGAGGGAGCTGATGAATGCCTGCACTACAGGATTGGGAGCGCACAAACATGTCACTCGATATCAGGCAGCTCCTTTTGTGGCCATAAAAGAAGCCATTCTTTCCAGAGTTCCGGAATCTTATCTGTGCCCAGTAAAAATTGAGGCAGCCGGCCGGATTCATGCCTACACCCTGACCGATGGCTGGAATCTGGTGACGGTTCTTGTGAACCACGAAAGCCAATCGACAGCTCCGGAGGAAGTCCAAGAAACTGGCATTGGAAACAGATCGGTGTGCCTTCAGAGGCTTCAGGCAAACCCAAACCGGGAACCGCAACTCTGACTCTGAAGGGAGCCGGCAGTGCTCTGATATGGATGACTCCCGGCGCTGTCCCTGCCGATATTGGAAAGCAGCTCAAATTAAGCCGGGAAATCCTCGATCGCTGGGTTGAATGGGGAGTGGATGTGGAAACATACCGAGCCTGTTTAAGTGAAGCAGATACAGCCCGATCTGCTGGCCTCGATGCGAAAGCTCATGCCCTGTCTGCACGGATTGTGAATGGCCTGGGAATTAATGCGAGTCTTGTTGAAAATGCCTCTGGTGTCTCAAAAATCCGTGCTTCAGTTTTTGATTCATCCGGAAAGCCAGTTTCGGGAGCCTCCGTCATTTGCCGTCTGGTTCCAGGAAAATTCCACTGGCTCTCCCTCGAGGAGCCTGCACCCGGAATCTACGAGGGAGAGATTACGAAGGAGAACCTTCCGGATTTATACAATCCTGGCAAGGGATGCTATGAACCTTACTCCGGTCCGCTAAGGCTGATTGTTCATTCCAGTCAGGGTGGGCAGGATGGCTTCTGCCTCCGGACCCTCTCATTGGAGAAGAGGATTCCCTGATTCCCCATGCGGAGGCCATTAAAGATTCTCATTACCTTGGGTGCACTGGCTCTGATCCCAATCATGGTGGAGCGCACAGGGGAAAAGGTTAAAGCCTATCCGGGAGCCTCCAGTGCTCATGCAGAACTTGAACGCGGCCTGGATTTCCTGATGACCGGCAAGAATATCCCGATGGATTTTTTGAGCGCCATCGAGAAATTTTCCCAGGTTGCCCCTGAACATGGAGCGACATCACTCGAGGCTGAAATCGCTGAATTTCTCTCTGCCTGGTGTATCTGGGCTGATCCATCTTCTGACAACAAACGCAAAGAGATGGCCCTATCGGATTTTCAATTGAAATATCCGGATTCCCCTTTTCTTGCCCATGCCCTTTTCATGCGTGCCCTTATTGAATCCACGTCGATACCACAAACAGGGCCGGATACCGCAATATCCACGTATAAAAAGATCGTCCAGGATTATCCCGACAGCACCCTTGCGGACCTTTCAAGGCTGGCTCTGGCCGGGCTCCATCGGGAGCAGGTGCATGATCTTCGCGAGTCAGCCCGCTGGTATGGGGAAGTGGTAAGGAGTGGAACGGACACTTTTCTGCTTCATGAGATCGAGCTTTTTCATTACCTCCAGGCGAAAATGCTGCAAGAGGCTGGCGATGCTGATGAGGCCCGCAGGATATACCATGCCATTCTGGAATCTGAGAAAAAATCAGCGGGAAACTGGAAAGACCGCGCCCTCGATCGTCTTGCTGAGCTAGGAGAAAAAGTGCAGGACGAATCCTGGGGAGAGGTCCAGCAGACCTCTTTCCCCATGCAAAATCATTCCTTTAGTTCCGACAAGCCGATCACCCTTCGTATCAGCTCCTGGATTCTCGAAAAGAAAGGGATGCTTGAAGCCTTTACACAGATCGGAGAGAAATACCACGAACACAACCCGGATGTGACGATTGAATGGATCAGCCTGCCTTATACGGGATACCACGACTGGCTGCAGACTCAGATTCTAAGCGACGAAATTCCCGACATCGTGCAAATTGATAATGGAACTGCAGTTCGGTATGGAGCTTATCAAGGGAAGCTGGTGGACATCTCCCCCTACCTGGAAAAGCCCAACAACTATACCGGTGTCCGTTGGGCAGAGATGTTCTGGCCACAATTCCTGATCGAGGCCCGCGATCCGGTCAAAAGGAGAAACTGGGTCGTGTCATGGGCCTCTGAGAACAGCGCGTTCATTTATAATAAGGATGCTTTTCGAAAAGCTGGTCTCATCAAACGTGATAACTCCGGGAATGCTGTCAGAGACAGTTCGGGAAAAGAGGTGGTGGATGAACCTGAAACCTGGGCTGACCTGATTACCGCCTTTCAGAAACTCGAACAGTCTGGTTATTATGGAGAGGTCTGCAATTTCCATCCCGACCCGGCCCCCTTGATCTGGCAAATGCCTTACATCACCAAGCAGATTTACGACAACCTGATCCCCAAACTGGATGTGATTGTTCCGGATGACTCTCCGGATGTGTTCGAGATTGCCAAATGCCTGCTGGATGGAACTCTGGATCTCCGTGATGGCGAAGTATCCGAACTCTGGCGCCTCCTCTATGAAAAGAGCGAATATTGGGTGCCTGGTTCCACAGCCATGGATATCCGGGATGCCTTCAATGATTTTCTACGGGGCAAGGCGGCCACTCTTCATTGGGTTTCAACAGACCTCGCGGATTTTGAAGACAAGGCTGACTTTGAACTGGGTGTCTTTCCTTTTCCTTCCCTGGAAGGGACTCCTTATTTTGATGGGCTTTATAATGAGACTCCCAGCCTGAGAGCATTCGAGTTTTCGATTCCACGGGTTACCGAATCACGGAACACATTGCCTGCTGCGATGGATTTCCTTATGTACCTGACATCCCCGGAGGCTCAAAGGGTCATGGTAGACAAAGGAAACACCATTCCCCCTATCCGTGGAATCCAGCCCTCCAGGCGTCTTGAGCCCTTCATGCGGGCCATCGGCAGACGCGGAACTCATACCACTTTCTTTAATCCTTAATGAGATCGGGATCGTGAAAGAACCTTGATTGGGCCCGAAGGGCGGAACAAAAGTGACTTGGATGAGCTCAACCAGCCTTCTCGGATCCATTCCCAACTACACTTATTTCAGAAGCGCTACAGGTGGCACTCGAGAGGTTTATCAGGACTGGCGGAAAGAGAGATTGCAGGAATTCCTCGACAATCTCCAGAAATACTTTGTATGGGCATATGGGCGTGCGGTTCGTGAATATGCCGAAGACCTCCATGCTGAAATCAGGCGGCACAATCATGACTGGATCGGCCTGTTCCGCAGCACATGGATGCAGGAAACTCCACCGGATCCGGGAAACGCTCTGGCAGCTTTTGAAGATATCTGGCGGACACTTAACGATCAATATTCGATGATCCTCCTTTGCCAGCGGGTAACAGGCTCCCATCTTGGTTCTTTTGATGTTGAGTCTCCACCCATCCCGTACCGGACACTGAAAAACATTCAGCGTTTTTTCATTCTTCTGATCGCCTCGATTTTCAGCCTGGGCCTGGTCGTGATGATCTGGCGGGGAACACTGGATGCGCTTTTAAAGGATGGAAGGGTTCTCTCGGTTTTCCTTCCCACAGTGCTGCTGCTCGGAACCTTCTGCTACTTCCCGGCGGGATCCGCTATCTATCACGCCTTTTTCAAGTGGAATGGAGCGGACATTTCCGAGTTCATCGGACCTCAGAATTTCCGGAACCTTTTGGCAGATGGGGTCTTATCTGGATCTTTCGCCATCATGGGGGTGTTTCTCATCGCCAGTATCCTGAAACTGACTCCAACCATCGTTGTAGCAGTTGTGCTCTTCCATTTGGCAAGCAGAACTCTTCAGTACTGGTTCCGGGTTGCTTTTGTCCTGCCGCTCATCATTCCATCGATCGTCGGGATGCTTGTGTGGAAGTATTTCTACAAGATGGATGGAGGAGTGCTGAATGCCTTGCTCCTGCGCCTCGATGTCATCCAGGTTCCTGTCAACTGGCTCGGCTCCGAAAATACAGTGGTTCCAGCACTCCTCTTTATCGGGTTTCCATTCGTTTCCACCATCGGGGTCTTGATATTGATGGCGGGCTTGCAGGCGATTCCGGGATCTGTTTTCGAGGCAGCAGAGCTGGATGGCTGTGGGGCTGTCCGTCGTTTCTGGCTGATCGAGATGCCGTTGATTATGGGGCAGGTCAAACTCAACCTCGTATTGACTACAATCGGCACCCTTCAGGAATTCGCCCTGCCATTGATTCTGACACGTGGAGGACCCAATAACGCCTCGATGCTCCCTGGTTTATGGATGTATCTGAATGCCTTTTCCTATGGAAAGATGGGCTATGCGTCAGCCTTGGGTGTCGTGATGTTCCTTATTATTCTCGGGTTCACACTTGTGAATATGAAGGTGGCAAAAAGCCATGTCGATTAATGGCCCCACATCCGCTCCCATGGAGATGCTCAAAACCAGTGTGCTCCTGTTGGTCTGCCTGTTTATCCTCTTCCCGGTCTACCTGATGCTGGTGATCAGTGTAAAGGACAACACCCAGTTTCTCGAAGCTCCATTTGTCCCGACCTGGCCGTTTCATTACGAAAATTATGTTACCGCCTGGGAATATGTTGGCCCCTATATTCTGCGGACCTTGTTCGTGGCGGTGGTTTCGACCTTCTGGGCAGTCTTCCTGGGATCCCTCTGCGCTTTTGTCCTTGCACAGTATGAGTTCGTTGCCAGAAAATTGATCTTCACATTTGTCGTCGCATTGATGATGATTCCCGGCATCCTTAACCTGATACCCCTTTATGTGCTGGTGGTACACATGGACCAGGGGGTGCGTGAACTTGGAAGGTGCCTTTCTGGCTGGACCGGGTGGGGAGAAGATATCCGATTTCTGAATACTGTCTGGGTTCTGATCATTCCTGCTGCTGCAGGCGGACAAGTCATGCTGGTTTACGTTTTACGGACCTTCTTCCAGTCACAACCCCGCTCTTTATTTGAGTCCGCGCAGTTAGATGGCGCAGGCCTTTTTCAGATTTATTATCACATAGCCCTGCCCCTGGCACGCCCCATCATTGGCACCATGGCCATCATTAATGCGGTTGCTCTCTGGAATGACTACATCTGGCCCTTGGTTGTCCTGCAGCGCGATCACTACACACTGTCTGTCGGTTTGAAATACATGGAAAGCTTGAATCTCATTCAGTATGGGCCACTGATGGCGGGTTATCTGATTGCCAGTATTCCGCTCGTGATTCTCTTCTTTTTCTCGATGCGGCTTTTCATCGAAGGACTGGCCAGCGGGGCTATCAAAATGTAAGGAGGATTTTTCAATTGTCTACACTTATCATAGATGTCGACACTGCATTGGGAATTGAGGGAGGAGATATCGATGACGCCCTGATGATCGCTTATCTGGCGGGTCAATCGAATTGGGCTGGTCTGGCTGGAATTTCTGTTGTTGCAGGAAATGTATCGCTCAGTTCAGGCGTCAAATCGACACTTTATATTTGCGATCTCCTCGGCCTCGATGTCCCTGTTTTCCCCGGAGCAGCGGCTCCAGCAGATCGGCCGTTGAAGACTGGACACTCCCTCGTCATGGGTAATGCAAACAGTGACGAGAAATGGATTTTCAGCCACAACCCGGTTCGAGAACCTGAGATAATGAGCTTTTGCGAATGGGTTGGCCACCGGGATCCATCCTTCCGTTTCACCCTCCTTGCTACCGGCCCCATGACGAATGTCGCAGATCTCCTGCTGAAAAATCCTTCATGTAAATACCAGATTGAACAGATTGTTTCGATGGGAGGGTGGTTTTTTGGTGAGGAGCGCCATCCAGAGTTCAATATGATGGTCGATCCCCCCGCTGTCTCCACTGTGTTTCAGAGTGGCATTCCCCTGACCATAGTCCCCCTGGAAATGACTCTTAAGACATGCCTGATGCCCGATGATATCGTTCAATGGCTGAACTATGGGGAGGTTGGACAGGCTTTCCATGATGGAACTCTGTCATGGATGAGTCAGATGAAATCCATTCGCGGCCAGGAGGGCTGCCACCTGCATGACCCCCTGGCAGCGGTCGCCCTGCTGCATCCAGAGATCATAGAAACTGTTGGCATCATCCCTTCGATTGATCTGGAGACCGGGAAAACGGATGTTCTATCGGAAGATCCCCACAGTGTAGTAAGAGTGGTCCGGAGTTTTGACAACGCTAAATTCCAGGAACTTCTGCTGAAGGGAATTGGTGTTGCGTTCGAGACAGCTTCCAGGCCAGCTCTCCTGGAGTGATGACTGGCATTCTACGCCATGGTGCTTCGGGGATCTGCCGGCCTGGTCGCCTGAGGGCCATGTAAAGACAGCGCCCAACCCAAATATCCCGGAGTTGTGTGGCTTCACACGGCTCCCTGCTATCTGAACCCCCATTTCCTGAATCTTTCACAGATGCCTGTGGTCCTACCTGAAAAGGTGTCACACCCCCCACTCAGGCTTGTAAAGATTCGTTGAACTGTCCAGACGAGCCGATAATAAGGTCGATCATTGTTTGTTTGTGCTGGCAGTTTTCAACCAGATGAAGAGCATCTTAACACACGGAGGGCATAAATGATGGGACAATTCTCAGATCAAAGCATGGAGATCCAGGATTCCACAGCTTGTTTTCAAAGAATTTATGCTCATTCATTGCCAGGTCAGCCTGTTGAGGCCTGGCAGCCCCTTCTGGATCATCTCAGACAGGTTGCAACGCTTGCAGCTGAGTTCTGCGGAGACTTTGGGTCGTCGGACTGGGGATGGAATGCAGGAATGCTCCATGATGTTGGGAAAGCCTCCAGGGTATTCCAAGGTTATTTACGGCGGGAAAACCAATTGGATGATGAAGAGTATGATGAAGTCGGAGGGCGGATTAATCACTCCAGCGCAGGGGCGGCATTGGCCGAAGAAATCCACAACAAGAGGAACCACCCTCTCGGAAGAATATTAGCATATCTTGTCGCAGGGCATCATGCGGGCCTCCCTGATTATTCCACATGCGACTCATACAGAGGGGCACTTACCTTCCGTCTAAAGGAAGGTGAAGACCACCTCAAGTCCATTCGAACTGAATCGCAAATTATCCAGGCTGGGCAAAGGTCTCTTGCTTCGTTACCCCGATTTGTAAAGGCCGATAATTTTCATTTCTGGATGCGTATGCTTTTCTCTGCTCTGGTGGATGCAGATTTCCTCGACACAGAAGCGTTCATGGATCCACGGAAAAGCCGGCTACGTGAGGATGGCATATCATTGTCGGCGCTCAAAAAAGCTCTTGACCTTCATCTCACGCAAATGGCCCAACAATGCGCGGCTACACCTGTTAATGAGGTTCGCCGTGTAATATTGGAAGCCTGCCGCTCCGCTGCGCTTCTTGAACCAGGCCTGTTCTCTTTATCGGTGCCCACCGGGGGAGGAAAAACACTTTCAGGGATGGCCTTTGCACTAGACCATGCTCTCAATCATGGGAAGAAGCGAATTATCTATGTCATCCCTTATACAAGCATCATCGAACAGACTGCCAGAATTCTGGGTGACATATTTGGATCAGAAAATGTAGTCGAGCATCACAGCAATCTGGACACAGAACGTGAAACTCCCCGTACACGAATGGCATCTGAGAACTGGGATGCTCCGATAATAGTTACAACCAATGTTCAATTTTTTGAATCCCTTTATGGGGCGCGGGCAGGCCGATGCAGAAAACTTCACAATATTGTGAATAGTGTAGTCATTCTGGATGAGGCTCAGCTTGTTCCCCCGAACCTTCTCCAGCCGTGCACTGCCGCCATTAAAGACCTGACTCATAATTATGGTGTGACATTGCTTCTTTCCACGGCTACTCAGCCTGCATTACCTGGCCTTGAACCACGTGAAATCATTCCAGCGGATCTGGATCTCTATCTGCGCTTGAATCGCACTGAAATCCTCCTGCCAGAGAATCTGAATGATAAAATGTCGTGGGAAGATCTCGCTGATCGTATTAAAGAGTATGACCAGGTCCTCTGTATCGTCAACACAAGGCGTGACTGTCATGATCTGTTTTGTCTGATGCCTGAAGGGACTGTTCATCTTTCAGCCCTGATGTGTGGCGAGCATCGGTCCGTGGTTATCCAAAGAATCAAAGATTGCCTCCAATCTGGTCAGCCGATCCGGGTTATAAGCACTCAGCTGGTCGAAGCCGGAGTTGATATTGATTTCCCTGTTGTTTATCGAGCTCTCTCAGGTCTGGATTCAATCTTTCAGGCAGCTGGCCGTTGCAATCGGGAAGGTCGCCTGCGGAAGGGGCTTGTCACGGTTTTTATTCCACCCAAGGGACCACCCATCGGGCTTCAACGCAAAGGTGTAGATACCACAAAAGAATTAGCTTCTCTCCGTGACTTTGACCTGGATGATCCAAAAATCTTCAGACGGTATTTCTCTCTCTTTTACTCCAAGGTGACTGAAACTGGAGAGAAATTGCTGAAAGAGCTGAAGCCCTCTGACTCCTGCACTCTGGATATGTCGTTTCGGTCAGTCGCAAATGAATTTCATCTGATTGATGAGCAGGGGCAAAGGCCGGTCATTGTCCGGTATGGAAGGGGAAACCAGCTGGTTGGCGAACTTGCCAAAACAGGCCCCAATCGTGACCTGTTGAGGAGACTACAACGCTTTATAGTTAATTTGCCGACGCGAATTGCCGATAGAATGGTGAATGATGGGCTTCTTGAGGAGGTCTGGCCAGGCTTTCTGGCTCAATGTTCCCCCTCTATCTATGTTGATTCGACAGGGCTTGATGTCTTCAGAGAGACACTTCCCGTTGAGGATATATTGCTGTGAACCGACAGGTTTGCCTGGCATGCCTGTTTAATTGAGAAAGGAGGTTTTTATGAAGGGCTTCAGCCTCGAAGTAAGTGGAGAATTTGCTTGCTTTACCCGTCCTGAAATGAAGGTCGAGCGTGTCAGCTATGATGTCATCACACCATCCGCTGCGCGTGCGATTTTCGAGGCGATCTTGTGGAAGCCAGCAATCCGATGGCGTGTGACGAGGATTGAAGTGCTGGCTCCCATCCGCTGGACGTCTATCAGAAGGAACGAAGTGGAGAAGACAGCTTCGCCACGATCAGAAGGATTCTTTGTGGAAAATGCTCGACAACAGCGGGCAGGTCTAGTTTTAAGGGATGTCAGGTACAGGCTTTTTGCGGAGTTTGACTTTATTCCGCCTGATCAGCGATCCAGGAGCCAGAATCCTGTACCGGAATGGCTGGTCGACAGTGAGGAAGCCAATGAGCTCCAGCGATCCGATAATCGGGCAGATGAAACCGAAGCAAAATATGCCGCCATGTTCGAGCGTCGAGCAAGAAAAGGTCAATGTTTTACCCAGCCATATCTCGGCTGCAGGGAATTCTCATGTGGTTTTAACCTTGCCGGCAAAGATGTTTCGGGGGTTTCCCCGATAGAAGAAACCCGTGATTTAGGGTGGATGATCTACGATCTCGATTTTTCCGATCCGGATGACCCCAAGCCGATGCTGTACCGGCCCATCATGGATCAGGGATGTATTTCAGTCCCACATCCGGACAGCACGGAGGTTCACCGATGATACTTCAGGCACTTGCGGAATATTTTGATCGAAAAGCAGCTGACCCAGACTCTGACATTGCTCCTTCCGGGTTTGAATGGAAGGAAATTCCTTATGTGATCATCCTTAAACATGAGGGTAATCCGATCAATATTTCATCTACCTATGAGATAGAAGGTAAGAAGAAAAAAGCAAAAACGTTTTTTTGGTTCCTATTTCGGTAAAAAGAGGAAATAATATTGCTGCTAACCTCCTTTGGGATAAACCAGAATACGCTATCGGAATCCCTCAGGAAGGAATGTCGAATCGAGCAAATGACCAACACGCTTCCTTCATCAAGCGAATTAATGATTTGGGTGATGTCCAGGATGATGGCCTGGAATCAGTCAAAAAGTTCCTTCGGATCCAGGATAAAGTGAAGGTTCTCTCTGTTTATGAGGCTTGGGAAAATCTCTGTAAGGAATGGGGAAATATTTCGTTCAGCCTTGTGGGCGAAGAAACATTGGTTCTGGACCGGCCCTTAGTAAAAGAGGCTATAAAAAAACAAACCCAACAAGAGAATATCCAGGAAACAAGCATCTGTCTTATTTCTGGAGACAGGCAACCAATTGAGAGACTTCATAACCAGATTAAGAATGTAAAAGGTGCACAGAAATCTGGAGCTAATATCGTATCCTTTAACCTAGCTCCTTTTTGCTCATATCGGAAAAAACAAGGAGCAAATGCCCCCATCGGGAAAGACTCCGCTTTTGCCTATACCACCGCCTTGAACTACCTGCTAAATGATAATTCCACACAACGTTTACAGGTGGGTGATGCTTCTACAATATTTTGGGCTGAAAGGAAAAGTGACTTTGAAACAGCAATGACCGATATATTCGGTAATCCTCCGGAAGATCATCCGGATCGTTGCGTCAATGCTGTCAAAAGCCTTTTCAAATCTGTCGAGTCTGGGTGTCTGGCAATTGAATCGGAAAAGACACGGTTTTATGTGCTTGGACTTTCACCAAACGCATCCCGGATCTCTATCCGGTTCTGGATTGTGGATACAGTGGCTGGGATGGCTGGAAAAATTGTCCAGCACTTTAAAGACCTGGAAATTATCCATGGACCCAAGGATAAAGACACGCTCTCACTTTTCCGTCTTTTAGTATCCACTGCTGTTTTAGGAAAATCCGAAAATATTGCCCCTAACCTGGCGGGAGATACCATGCGCTCCATCCTGGAGGGGCTGCCTTATCCCCGAACATTGCTCGATGCGACAGTCCGCCGGATCCGGGCCGAGCATGAAATCACTTATGCCCGTGCATCACTTATCAAAGCCTGTATTAATCGTTCGACACGTTTCAATAACCCTGAAAACAAGGAGGAAATAAAAGTGAGTCTGGACAAAAGCAACACGAACATCGGCTACCGGCTCGGAAGGCTCTTTGCCGCATTGGAGAAGATTCAGTCCGAAGCCAATCCAGGAATCAACGCGACGATTCGAGATCGTTTTTATGGAGCGGCTTCTGGAACCCCTGTTACTGTCTTCAGCAATCTGATGCGATTGAAGAACCATCATCTCGCAAAGCTCGAAAGCCCGGGCCGAAGGATTTTCTTCGAGAAACTGATTGCTGAAGTTATGGAATCTATCGAAGATTTTCCTTCCCACCTGGCTCTTGCAGATCAGGGCCGTTTTGCCATTGGCTATTACCACCAGAATCAGATTTTCTACACGAGCACAAAAAAGATAAGGGATCTGATGATTCCAGCAATAATTCCGAAGGAGAAAATTCAAATGACTGACCTCAAGAACCGTTACGACTTCGTGATCATCTTCGATGTTCAGGATGGCAACCCAAATGGGG
>LMZT01000170.1 GCA_001567115.1 Candidatus Hinthialibacteria bacterium OLB16
ATGTGCTGGTCCATGCCATCATCGATGCAATATTCGGTGCGGCTGGCCTTGGGGATATCGGCGATCATTTTCCACCTTCTGATCCAGCCTATCGCGGCATTGACAGCCTGATTCTGTTGCAGAATGCGAAAGAATCAGCCGCGGCAAAGGGGTTCCAGATCATCAATATCGACGCCACAGTGATTGCCGAGGCACCGCGTCTTGGCGCATATAAAAAGGCCATGGCGGTTCGGCTGTGCGAGGTGCTCGGCCTGGCGGAAGGGTCTGTCAACATCAAGGCAACCACCAATGAGACCATGGGGTTTGTGGGGCGGCAGGAAGGGCTGGCAGCGCTGGCTGTGGCTTTACTTCAGGTTCAGCAGAATGGATGAACGGTACCTTCGATTCCCCCGCTGGCTGGAGATCTGCGGCCTGCCTGAAAAAATCACATCGGAAGCAGGCATGTCCGGATGGGTGGTTTTTCGGCGTCTGGTCGAAGAAGATTTGAACCAGAATTTATTTCCCGATTGGGTCGAGCTCGAGAAGCAACGTCTGGCTCCTCTGTGCGCGCTGCCCGAGGCTGAGTTTGAGAGGGTATGCCTCGAGCTGGGAGAAAAAGGATACTTGCGCCTTCGCCGGTATGGCCAGGCGAATTCGGTTTATCAGTACCGGATCGCGGAGCCGCTCCCTGTCCCCATTTCCATCGAGGAACTCCATTCCCGCCTGGAACAGGCCGCGTTGCCCACAAATCTCGAAGTTTGGCGATACTGGGAATCCGGGGAAGGCACCAGCAAATATGAAAAGATCCTTCGCTTGTACGAGGGGACATGCGGGCTTAAGATATCTGGCAGAATTGTAGAAGACCTGGTTGAACTGGCGGAACTCTACTCTCATGAGCAGCTCAAAGAAGGATTCGAAGCAGCCGTTAAGGAGGGAGTGACCACCCTGGCTTGGATTCGAAAATATCTGAAAAGGCTTAAAAAACATGAACGAATTCAGAAGGCTTGGGGACGACCCGGAGGTCTTGAACTTCCTGAGGGATATACAGTCCCTTCAGAAGAAAAAGCCGGGACCGACTGACGATGAAGAATGCCCGGTCTGTGATGGATACGGGTACATCATCACCGAGACGACAGTAAAAATCTGTGACTGCCTGAAACAGCGCCAGCAGGAACGCCGCCTGCGCAATGCCTGCATCCCTCTGCGCTATAAAAATAAGACTCTTGATTCCTTTAAAGCCGATATCGATACCCGCCGGCTGGCGGTGCGCCAGGTGCGGCGCTTCCTCCAGGAGTTTGACCAGTCGAATGAATGCCCGGGGCTGTTTCTGTATGGCGCTCCGGGAACCGGGAAAACCCACCTGTCGATCGGTGTCCTCAAGGAGTTGATTCAGAAAGGGCAATCAGGGCTGTTTTACAACATGGTGACCCTGGTGGATGATCTGCGCAAACAATCCAGCGGGAGCCTCGCACAGGATGAAGAGGAACGCCTCGCGCGGCTCAATCAGGCGGATGTGCTGGTTCTGGATGACCTGGGCGCCGGCCGGCTGACCGATTTTGTCCAGGAACGCATTTATGCGGTCATTGACCAGCGTTACTCCCAGAACCGTTGCCTGGTGGTGACCTCCAATCTCGGGCTTCGAAAACTCGAGGAACAGGTCACTTACCCGGTGCTGTCGCGTGTCCGTGGGATGTGCTTCACAGTCCATACCGGTGATCTGGATTACCGCAATCCGGATCTCACGCCACTTCCCAGAAAGGGAGATTCATCGAATCCCTGAGCTCCATGGGGGTTGTTGAATTCCTGCAGGTTGATCACCATCCGGTTTGTGGTATCAATGGTCCGGATTCCATCACAGAGGAGATGAGAGAATGAAAATCAAATGCATGATGCCGATACTCTGGCTGTGCCTGTCAGGCATGGCCTGTTTTCACTCTGCTGCCGAGGTGTATGTGCTGGTCAATGACCTGCCCGGTGCGGATCCCCGGGTGGGCAGGGCACTGCTGGAAACCCTCTCGGCAAACAATCAGGCAGCTCAAGCGATCACTCCACTCCAGCTGGTGGAATCCATGCCGGAAGCGGGCCAGGAAAACCTGCTGGTGCTGACCGATGCGGGGATTCTTCCTCTCGAGGCAGCTGCAGGGCTGGATGCCTATCTCGATGGCGGAGGCAGGCTGGTTGCCGCCGGAGGCACTCTGTTCCGGGATCCGATTGGCCGACTGGAAGGGAAATGGGTCACCCAGGCGGTTTATCAGGAGCAATGGTCGGAAATCCCTCTCGATCATCTGGTCGAGGATTTCAAATCTGCCGACTTGAATGCCTGGACCCGTTCCTCCAATGACCCGGGCCACCCATCGAGCGCCGCTCTCGAGAATGACCCGGGGAAGGGGAGTTGCCTCCATATCCAGATACGCGACCTGAATGGGTGGGAAACTCTCTATTCTCCCCCGCTTGCCGAACCCATGCCGGAGGGGCTGCGGTTTACAACCTTCTGGGCCAAAGGCGGACCCAAAACGGACCGGATGCTGTTTGAGTGGGAAGAAGCGGATGGCTCCCGCTGGATGGCGACTGTGACACTGACCCCCCAGTGGAAGCGTTATGTTCTGACTGAAAAGGATTTCCATTTTTGGGAAAGCATCCCGGCACGTTCGAAAACATCTTTGAATCTTCAGAATGTGAAAAAGTTCAATGTGGGTCTGGCCGCCACTCATACCGGAGGCCTCTGGGGTGACCATGATATCTGGATCACCGAAGTCGGAACCTGCAAGCCAGGCGACCTGCCGACTCTTGATTGGCATGTTTCCTTAAAACCGCGTGAGCCACTCTTTCCGGTGTATCATTCCTATGCCTGTGAGGATGTCGGCGAGATCATCCCTTGCAAACACCAGGGGATTCTCCCTTCGGATGCTCCTGCCTCTTTCAAACTGCCCGAATCGGTTCAGGCCTTTCATCCACGCCCTCAGTCCACCGGATATGGAAAGAACCGCACACACCGATGGATTCCGCTCCTCGAAGCATTCTCCCCGAAAGGTGATTATCGCGGGACACTTGCAGTGGTGCGCTTCGCTCCGGAACTGAAACAGATGTGGGCGGCCTATTCCATCGAATCTCCCGGCTTTTACCTCGATAAGGCAGTTCAGCAGCATCTTCACCTGCTGATTAAAAGAATGCTCAACCCGGCCTTCCTGTGGGAGGCGGGATCTTCCCGCTACACCAGTTTCCCGGATCAGGCCATTTCGATTGGAACTTGGGCTGTGGCTCCCTCGGAGAAACGAAAAGGAATCAAGGTTGCCGCTTCGATCCGAGAAGCCGAATCCGGCAAAGAGGTCTGGAAAGATGAGCATCAGCCCTCCTGGGACGAACCTTACATCCAGCTGCTGGATACAGTTCCCTTTGAGAAAGGGAAGGGGTACACCGTTCAGGTTCAGCTGCTCGATTCCTCTGGCCAGCCGATCGACAGCCTTTCACATCCGCTTCACATCTGGGCGAGCGATCCGAACCTTTCCCCGGTCACCATCCGCAAAGGGGACTTCTACATCGATGAAAAAGCCTGGATCCCGTATGGGGTGAATTACATGCCTTCATCGGGAATCGCGAGGGAAGAGTGGGAGCCATTCGAGCAGTGGCTTGGACCAAGGGGATACGATCCGGAAATCATCGAGCGTGACCTGGCGCGTGTCGCTGACCTGGGAATGAACATGGTCAGCGTGTTTCTCTATCATGATTCTCATGCCTTCGGGAATCTGATCGATTTCCTCCGTCTGTGTGAAAAGCATCATCTGCGGGTCAACCTGTCCCTCAGGCCGGGAACCCCGCTCGATTTCGAATGGGAGAAGGTCAGGCAGATGATCGAGGAAAACCGTCTGGCACAGGATCACAGCCTGTTCGCCTATGATCTGGCCTGGGAGCCGCACTTCGAGGGTGTCGAGGATCGTTCACGCTACACAAAAGAGTGGAACGAATGGATCCGTGGGAAGCATGGCTCACTCGAAAACGCATTCAAAGCCTGGAATCACAAGGCAGAGCTGAAGGATGGCCAGGTGCCGGTGCCGCAAAGCCGCGAGTGGTATGAAAAAGGCCCCTGGGATGCCATGGCGCTGGATTATGGGGATTTCCTGAATGACCTGCTCGAACGCCACTACAGCCATGCGCGTGACCTGGTTCGCGGCATCGACCCCAATCATGCGGTCAGCTTCAGGATGCAGCACGCCGGAGATCCGACTTACTGGGGGCCGACCTGGATCCCGTATGATTTCCGTGGGGTCGCGCGCGGGGTCGATATTCTTGAACCTGAGGCTTATGGACGCATCGGCGACTGGGAGCAGGTGAAGGGCGGCATCTTTACCGTCGATTATGGGCGTGCCGTCGCACCGGAGCTGCCGGTGTTCTGGGCGGAAGCAGGCTACACCTCCTGGAATATGTCCACCATGGACAATCCCCCGAAAAATCTGGAAGTGGTGGCCTCGTTCTATCGGCATTTTCACCGCATGTTGATCGAATCCCACTCGAATGGGATCGCCTTCTGGTGGTTCCCTGGAGGTTTTCGGGCCAATGAGAACAGCGATTTCGGGATCCTGAATCCGGATGGCACTGACCGTCCGGTCACGAAAGTGATTCGGGAGATGGGTCCGCAGGTTGTCAATCTCGGAGCGCACCCCAGTCCGACTCGCTGGATCGAGGTCGATCTCAGGACCCGCCCTGGCGGCCTGGCTGGCGCTTACAACAGTGTGAAAGAAGAATACTGGAAGGCCATCGAAGCCGGCGAGCGGGTTGGGCTGAAGCTGGTGGGAGACAGCACAGCCCATGGCTCCAGATGAACACCGAGAGAACAGAGTGTGGAGACCGGCATGAGTGACGGACATTACCTGGAGAGGGCTGAGGATTTAATTTATATCGGCCAGCCCGACCTGACTGCCGATGAGCAGGAAGCGGTTCTCGGAGTTCTCCGCCGCGGCTGGCTGACACGCGGACCGGAATGCGCCGCATTCGAAAAGGAGTTCTGTGAGTCTGTTCAGGCCTCCCAGGCCCTGATGGTCAGTTCATGCACCGCTGCGCTGCATCTGGCGCTGCTGGTGCAGGATATCGGCCCGGGGGATGAGGTCATCCTGCCCTCGCTGACCTTCTCCGCAACAGCGCATGTCGTGGTCCAGTGTGGAGCAAAGCCGGTTTTCGCCGAGATCGATCCAGCCACCTACTGCCTCGATCCTTCCCATGCAGAATCTTTAATCACCCCGCGAACCCGGGCTTTGATGGCGGTCCACTTTGGCGGGCATCCAGCGGACCTCAAGAGATTGCGTGATATCGCATCCCGTCATGGCATTGCCTGATCGAGGATGCCGCCCATGGGCTGGGAGGTGCCATCGATGGGACTCCAGTCGGGGCAGCCCCTTCAATCGCCTGCTTCAGTTTCTATTCGACAAAGAATATCACCACTGCCGAGGGAGGAATGCTGGCCGATCCGGATCCAGCCAGGCTCAAGCGCGCTGAACGGTTGAGCCGCCATGGCATGGACACCGATGCCTGGGTGCGGCAGGAGGGTGAGGCTCCCGCCTGGCGTTATGTGGTGGATGAGATTGGATACAAATACAACGCCAATGACCTGCTGGCGGCACTCGGACGCATCCAGCTGAAACGCCTCCAGGAGATGCAGCAGAAGCGTGCCCAGGCCTGGTCGTTTTACCAGGAGATGTTTTCCGATGATGACCGTCTGGCCCCTCCGCAAATCTCTATTGGGATGACTCATGCCATGCACCTGTATCTCCTGCGCCTGTGCGATGAGTGTTCTGCGGACCGTGATGAGGTCGTGACAACCCTGCGCTCCAAAGGAATTGGCGCCACAGTCCATTATGACCCTGTCCACCTGCAGCCGGTGTACCAGAAGCGGTTTGGAACACGCAAAGGGCAGCTGCCAGTTACCGAGAAAATTGCCTCGAGGATTCTGTCGCTGCCGATGCACTCCCGCATGACTGACCAGCAGGCCAATCGTGTCTCCTGCGAACTCTTACGAATCCTCTAGTTTTGGCTCATCATGAAACCGGCCACAGGGGAGACAGGGGAATGGCTGGCCAGGAAGTGATGTGAACAGAGAAGAGTGTGTCACTGACAAGAAAACTGCATGTCATTTCCCAGGAACTCAAGGCTCATCGCGAGGCCAGGCGTGCAGCCGGCTGCCTCGAGATCCTGATCCTGTATGTCACCACCCACTGCAATCTGCGCTGCGGGCACTGTTTCTATGCCGACAACCTGAATGATGGCACCCAGGATCTGCCTCCGGACCGTGTCAGGACAATTTTCCAGACCATGCCATTCATTCGCGAAGAGATCGCCATTACCGGGGGAGAGCCATTCCTGCACCGTAAACTCCCCGAGCTGGTCAGGCACATTCATGATTCCCCCAGCTCCCGGGATATCCAGATCAATACCAATGGGTGGTATGTGGACCGCACTGTGGGTTATTGCCGTGATATGCAGGGATGGAACCGCAAGAGGATTTCCATCCAGATTTCACTCGATGGGCTGGAAAAGACGCATGATGCCATCCGTGGAATGCCAGGCTCCTTTCAAAAAGCCATGGCGACAGCCAGTGAGCTGCGCAAGCTCGCGCACTACAGCGAACCGGGATTTTTCACACCGGTGTTCCTCATGATTGTGAACCGTGACAATTACCAGGACATTCGTCCGCTCTCGGAATTGATCCGGAAGGAATTTGGAATCTGCCTGGGACTGGAGCTGGTGCGTGGCACCGATTTCAGCGCCTGGGGAATTCCTGAAGACATTCAGGAAAAGAGTTACAACCCGCCTGAAATTCCTCTCCCGCCCGAAGCAGCCTGGGATTCGATTTATGCGGAAGTCCGGGCCATGAACCGTGAGATGGATTACCCCTTCCGCCTGTTTTTAAGCAAGTTCCGGGAGCAATTCGAGATGTTGAGAAAGAAGCGGAGCCGTGTGCGATGTGTTGCGCCCGATGGCATCACACCGGTCATCTATTCCAATGGGGATGTGGCGGTGTGTGAATTCTCCCGGCCCTTTGCCAATCTGGCGGGCTTCGAGGACAACTTCATGGCGTTGTGGAATTCCCCACAGTCCCTGGCTCAGCGCGAAAAACTCCGTTGCTGCTCCTGCACCCATGCCTGCTTTCTGGTCCCCAGCATGCGGCGTAACCTGCGATCCAATTTAAGGCTGCTGGTGGATCTGTAATGGGGGCCTGTCCGGAGGTTTCCATCATCCTGGTCTCATGGAACCGGTGCGAGGATCTGCGCATCGCACTGGACTCACTGGACTGTCAGACCGGGGTCAGCAAAGAGGTGATTGTCATCGATAACGGATCGAGCGATGGAACCCTCGAAATGCTTTCTTCACGGCCCACTCCACCACGAGTCATCCGCAATAAGGAAAACCGTGGCGCCTGCATCGGGAAAAACCAGGGGATCCTGGCCGCTCAGGGGGACTGCATCGCCTTCATGGATTCGGATGCCTGCCTTCTCAATCCGTCGACACTGCGTGATTTTCGGGACCGTCTGGCCGCGGATGCCAGCCTGGGGGCCATCGGGCCTGGGATATTTATCGACAGGGACCTGAATCATCCCTGGGTATCTGGAATCCACCTGACCGAAGATCTGTATATCGACTGGACTCAGACCCGGTCAACGTATGGGGAGTGTGATGCCCTTTCCACCTGCTTTGCCATGATGCCCCGGGAAGCGGCTCTCAAAAGCGGTGGATTCGATCCGGTCTATTTTTACCAGCATGAGGATCTGGACTTTTTCATTCGGATCAGGGAGATGGGGTTTCGGATCGAAGCCCGGGAAGGATATCCGGTCTGGCATCGAATCTCCCAGGCCGGCCGGAAAAATGACCGCATGTTCTGGATGCACTTTCGCGAAGAATGGCGGCACCAGTACCTCCTGATCAAAATGAAAGGGGTTTGGATGGGGTTGTATTATTGCATCCGGAATCTCTTTCGGCAGAAAAGTATCCGGGACTACTATGTCAGGCATCTCAGGTTGAGGAAATTCATAGTGCTCTTTGGGATGCTGCCGGTGTTCATGCTGCTGCTAAGCCCCTGGATATCCCTCCAGAGAGGGAAGAACCATCTTCTGCCGCGGAAGGAGAGGGATTGAGCATGGCCAAGGTCACACTCCTCGGCACAGGTCCGCTGCCAATCGAAGAGAGCAGTTATATCTATTCGTCTTCGAACCGGACCTGGCAGCTTGCCAGAGGGCTGCTGGATCATGGGCATCGAGTGCATGTTATCGCCTTCCGTCCGACCCGCACCCGGGAGGGTCAACGCATCGTCGATCCGGACCATCGCACCTTTCAGGAGGGGGCCTTCACCCTCGATTCAGTCGAAGAGGTGCTGCACTTCAGGAACCGGGACTTTATGCGGGAGCGCATCTCATCAGCCGGGACCGAGCTGCTGGTCGGAGTCAATTCCTTTCCGGCGGCCATTGCCGCAGACCTTGAGCTGGATCTGCCTTTCTGGGCGGATTTGAATGGCTTCGGGATGGGAGAAGTCCAGATCCGTGCGCATCTCACCGGACGGGATGATGCCATTCTCGAAGGCTGGCGTGAGGAAACACGCTCGCTTTGCCGTGCAGATGTATTCTCGGCAGCCAGCCACCCGCAGCGTCATGCCCTGATCGGAGAACTGGCATCGATCGGACGGCTGCGGGCCGCCACCTGCGGATATGAATTCATTCATGTCATCCCGGTCGGGCGCGAGGATCTGCCTCCAGCACCGGTCGAATGTGAACTCAGAGACACGCTCGGGAATGAGGCATTCATTGCGCTCTGGGTGGGCTGTTACAACTATCAGTTCGATATCGACACGCTCTTCAAAGGCCTTGAAATGGCCATGAGTGCGAACCCGTCCATTCACTTTGCATCGAGTGGTGGCCGGGTGGATGGCCATAATGAAACCACCTTCGCACGATTTCTGGACCAGGTCCGGCAAAGCCGCCACCATGAGCGTTACCACTTTCCCGGCTGGCTTCCCTGGCCGGAGTTCGATGCCCTGCTGCGCGCTGTCGATGTGGGTGTCTCCATGGACATCCCCTGTTATGAGACTGAACTCGGCGCCAGGAACCGTCTGACCGAAATGTTTCGTGTGGGGCTGCCGGCTGTGATCACCAGCGGACCGGAAATTGCATTGGATGTTTCCCGGGGAGGAGCAGGCTGGAGTGTCCCTCCCGGGGATGCGGAGGCTTTCTGCCAGGCCCTCCTGGAGGCGGCGGACAACCGGGAGGAGTGCCGGCGGCGGGGAAAGACTGCGCGGGCGATTTTCGAGAAGTGCTATACCCTCGAGCTTCTTTAGCGCCGTTCCTCAAGTGGGCGGATTCGCCCTGGGTCGCGCCGGATCGCGGCCTTGCCCCTCTGACTTAATGCAAATCCCCCCGCAGCGGATATTCAACTGAATGAAATTCCCGAACTGATCCTCCACTGTGGCATCCCACGCCTGGATTCCGCGCGGAAGGTTGCG
>LMZT01000171.1 GCA_001567115.1 Candidatus Hinthialibacteria bacterium OLB16
CGCTCCATAAAACGGCACGACCCTGGCGCCCCACGTCTCCCAGCCCGATCGAAACAGGCGAATCGATCAGGGCACACTGCGTCCCCTCGACCCGAATCCCGAATGACCCCAGGAGATAAAGTGCCTCGAGCTCATCCTCCGGGGAGAAATCGATGCGGAGCTGGAGCTCATTCCTGCCTGGGCGAAACTCTGCCGGATCGATCCGCAATTCCTCAGGCAGGGATCCACCCACCATCCATCTCCCTGCTCAACTGTTGAAATCGGGGCGCCATTAAAGGCAATCGAATAGCGCTCAGCATTTTCCAGAGCCAGATAGACCGGAGTGACCGGAAGGCTTTCAACCATGATATCGAACCTCAGGCTGAGGTCCACTCGAGGTGGGTTCTTTTGCACTGGCCGTGCCCAGGGCTGCAGCATCGCGCCGCCACGATACGGCGCTCCAAGTGTGTCACGCACCAGCCGGTCGAGTTTCAGCACTTCAACCGCTTTCAACCACTTGCCCGAACCGAAACGGTAATGCGGACGGTCCAGGGCGAGAACATTGTGCTCTGATAATTGGGTGCCGGTGGGCGAGCCGAGGGGGATCCGCCTGATCTCTTTTCTCCGGGTTCTTTCGGGAAGGCCCCGCTCCCTGGTTTTCTCGAGGGTGAAGAGGCGGCTGCCGGTTGGAGGCAAGTCGGTAACGAAAGAGGTCCAGCCTGAAGCAAAGGCCGATTCAACCCGGCAGCGGGAGCCATCCAGCGGATTCAGCTCAACCACATGCCCCTTCCCTTTGATTCGAACCTGGACTGGATCCTGCCCCTGCTTCCGATCGGTGTTGCAGATAAACAGAACCTGGCGTTCATCGGATCGGCGCTGCATATAGAGCAGTGATGGAATCTCAAGGCCTTCGGGATTTGCCAGGCTGACAGCCCGATTCTTTTCGGCCAGTGCCGAAACCACCGATTTCTGTTCAAAAGGAATCTGCTGGCATCGAGCTGCGGCTGCAGTGGCAGCCTGTGAGGGGACGCCATCCACAACTGACGGCAATGGCCCGGCGAAGACCACCTGCCCACCCGATTCAGCATACCTTTTGAGCAGCTTGAGGGTTGATGAACGAATCGTATCGAGGGGAGGGACAAGGACTGCATCATAATTCGCTTTGGCTACCTGTAAGCAAAGAGAACCATCCCGGCTGCGCACCCTGCCATGCCGTGCCAGCAGGCTTTCATCCCCATAATCAAAATCGAGGTGTTCTTCGAGCAGCCAGTTGCGAATGGTTGGAAGCATTTCATCGAGTTCGCGCACATCCTGATTTTTTTCGCCCAGAATTTCATGGACAGCGACATCCCCGATGCGGGGCGGGCGGAACCTGGCCCACATGCTTTCGATGGGGTGGATCACCAGGATGCGGCGGACTGCATCGCCTTCGGCCAGGGCCACATGCACCCGGGAGTAATAATCTTCGACCACACCATAATGCTCCCACCAGGGAGACTGGAAAAAGATCGAGGCCGGGTAGTCCCTTTTGGCTTCCCCTTTCATGGTATACCAGGAGAGGTGATGGCAGCGCAGGTTGATTCCCAGAGCAGTCTGCCAATCGCCGACCGCCTTGTGGCCTTCGAGGGAAAAATCCCAGCCGGTGCAGCCATAGAGCTCCGTAAGCACCCATTTGCGTCCCATCTGGTTCGCAACGGAAACAGTCTGTTTGGCGGTGTCATACTCATAGCTGTGCTCGGTCAGGACATCGATGCCAGGAACCTGCATGTGCTCATAAAAAGGCATAGTGGATCCCACCACCATAGTGGTGTTGCGCATGTTTCCTTCGAGAAGCACATGGCCGGTCAGGGCGATCCGGTTCCGCTGGCACCACTCCCCGATACGTTTCGAAAAGGATTCGACAAAAAGCTTCGTGACCAGCTTGCGGTAGTGGTAGCGAGCGGTCGAAAAGGCGATGCCTTCCACCTCAAGGAAGAGCTCCGGCAGGTGAGGACGCAGGTCGTATCCATATTCCTTTCTGAAAATGTTAAGGAGGCCAGGAGTCCAGGGATTCACCGCCATCTGGACACCCTCAGGAAGATCGAAAGTAAACGGCCAGACGAAGCCATAATTCGGTTCATCGGTAAAAATGCCAAAGACACTCTTGCCAAACTCCGAACCGACTTCTTTTCGATAAGCCTCATGGGTGACTTCGATGAAACGGTCGACTGCCGCTGGAGACAGGACATCGAGGTAGGTGTAACCATTGTACCAGGAGCTCTCCGGCATCGGGATATCCTTCAGACAGAGAACTCGGATGTCTTTTCCTTTGGATGGGGAGGCCCCTTCCGGTATTGGCTTCAGATTCATGATTCGATCCTGGGTGCCAATCACCCCCTCCCAGGCGCCCAGCAGGCCCCGATGGCCTTCGAACAATTCCCGTGGGCGGACCTCCATGGCCAGGAAATGGAGACGATATCGCGGGTCCCGTGTGACCAATCCTCCAGCAGAACCGGAGGGCCAGCGGTCCTCATCATACAGCCAGGCCTCCAGCCCGAGTTCTCTGCATTCATCGATCGAGGCACGGATGCAATCGAACCACTCCCGCCCGAGGTAGGTGTAGCAAGTCCAACCCGGGAATGCAGAAAAGCCCCTCCCATCCCCATTTTCTTGAAAATATGAAGTTGCCGACGAAGCTCTTCTGGTTCGAGTTTTCCATTCCAGGACCAGAAAGGCTTGCCACGGTATTCCCGGGTGGGATTCTGGAACAGGTCAAAGAACGATTTGCGGGCAGGAGGCATGAGTCGATCCCTTCACATGAACAGGAATGAGAAAACCATGAGTTAACCGATTAATGGCCGGATGTCAATGACTCAATGGGGGCTGCGGGTCGATGAAACAACCGGTGCTGGCACTTCCAGCGGGTGGCGATAGCCTGTTGCCATTACGGTTATCCTCACAATAATCTCAAGTATTCTTGGAGAAAGAGAACCGGAAAAAGGAGAAAAAGGCATGTCTAAAAGAGTTGTCATTTATCACAACCCTCGTTGCACCACCAGCTGCAAAGCTCTTGGCCTGATTCGAGAGAAAGGCATCGAGCCGGAAGTCATTGAATACTTGAAGACCCCATTGTCTCGTGAGGAGCTTGAACAACTGGCCGAAAAGTCCGGTTTGAAACCGCAGGAACTGCTCCGGAAGAAAGAGAAAGAATTCAAGGAACTGGGGCTGGACTCTGCCGACACCACAGCCGGTCAGGCATTGGATGCAATGGCTGCCCACCCGGTGCTGATGGAAAGGCCGGTTGTCCTGGCAGGGCAGAAAGGGGTGCTGGCGCGTCCAGCGGAAAAAGTCCTGGAAATTCTGTAGGCGAACCTGTTGAGCAGGCTGTAATCAGCGGGGAGGAGAAGCCCTGCAGGGGCTGATTTTTTAACGTTGCTGCAAACCCGAATTGGTTGTCATCAGATCCCCATCGCTTCTGGTGCCATTGGTGGGAGAATAGACCACGATAGTTCGTGAGACATAGTCGAGCTTACGGTTCGGACCGAAGCTGGTCAGAATCCATTCGGGAACCCCTCCGGTCTGGGGAATGAGGGAGAAAGACCGTGAGTTATAATAGTCAATCGGTGCGCGTGTCCCATACCGCATTGAATCGACTTTGAACATGTCATTGGGAATATATTTAATATAGGGAGTCGGTGTTGTCAGAGGGTCGAGCTCATGTGTGTTCAGATCCGCCAGGAAATCCAGACTGGCCAGGTACGATTCAGGGTACCTGGGCCAGTCCAGACGGTACATTTCCAGTGCTATTCCCACACTTCTCATATCTGACATAGTCCGGGTGACATGGCAGCGGAGGCGGGCTTCCAGGAAGTTGGGCATTGCAATCGCAACAAGCACAGTGATAATTGCAATCACCACCAGAAGCTCAATTAATGTGAAAGCATGGAAATTCTTTTTCTTCATTATTCCAAGTGCTGAAGAGCGGATCCTTGCTTTATTGCACTCTTCCCTGCCAGCGCAGGCTCAATGGTAAAGTGTCCAGGAATTGATTGAACTGGATGGTTGTGGCTCAGAGAAAACATCGAGATCATCGAAGGCAGTTCCCGGAGTTGTCATATCTGCGGGATCGGTGGTCAGGGGTGGAATATAATAGACATTGAAGTAAACCCCGCCTGAGCCACCCAACGGATCCGTATCCGTATCAATTCCTTCGATTGTCCAGGCAGCAGGCTCATCCTGAGGGGAGCCGTTCCAGACCTTCATCCTGACCGAAACCGCCCCACTGGCTCCTTCGATATGGCAGCGCAGATACTGGTCTGAGGGTTGATTCAAGGCGACAGTGCCAGTGGAACTTTCGACAATCGACGGACCGAATTGCCCGGCGCCTTTATAGCGCCTTATGAACATTTTCCCATCGTGATCCACATTGAACTGCCAGCCCACGCCGCGAAAATCATTGCTGGGCCGCAAGGTCAGGTAAAACAAATACAGATCAGTCGATGGTGGAACTTCCGGCTGGAACCTGAACGCCACACTGTAGTCTTCTGGAGAAACAAAAGGCGCAATGGTTGCCGACTGGGCATATCCGGGGGAGCCAAGCCCGCCAGTGCGGCCATACATCCCATTCGCCCAGGCATAATGCTCTCCTGGTGGGACGACAAACCTTCCAAAACCAATCGCAGGAACCGGGTAATCAATCAATGGGGCTAACGAGCCACTCGAGAAGCTGGCTGTAAAGAGATCCCCGGAACCCGGATCATAAGCGACGGCACTGGAAACCGGCACCAGCAGCAATAAGAGAAAGAGAAACAGGTGTTTCATTACTAGAACCTTCATCATAGATTTCCTTTCCATCATTCAATCAGCTCCCACTCTGATTCTGCAAAGCGCCAGTGATATCAATCATTCCGGAAAAGGCTTCTTTTGCCGCTTCAACAATCGCCTCGGATTCAGCCGAGGTCAGAGTGAGGGCCGCAAGAGATTCCTTGAATGCAGCCCAGTAAGGCTTCTGGTTCTCCCCATACGGATCGAAGTATTTCACCCCGGCTCCATCCGGGAGGCTGAAGGATTTCCGAAGGCTGTTTGCAATGAATTTGGAACCATTCTTGCTTCCTTCGAAAACATACAGAAATCCAAGCAGCGAGATGGGGGATTCACTCACCGACCGGTTCATGGCCATGGCGAAAGAATATGTTTCCGGAAGAATCGGGTGATCCTGGAACAGGAACGGGTTTCTGTTATTGGAAGCGGAACACTCTTTAAGAAAACAGATATCCGAATGAACCAGATCGGACTGGAAGTAGTAATCATGAATCAACGATGCCCCGGGGTCGATCGTTTTGCGATAAAGCCCCATGCAGGTATCCAGTTGGGTCTGAATTAACAGCATCTGGCAGAGATAACGAATATAATTTTCCCGCGATAAGGTTCCCCGCGCCAGTTCCTGCTGAACCGGCATCCTTTCTACACGCTGGTGAAGCTCACGGGTTGACTCCTGCAACTGCTGGGCGAGTGTGGCCACCTGTTCACTCATAATTGACCTCCTGAGAAGAAATCGTATTCATATCCTGGCGAATCGCTTGTGCGATTGCTGCGCTGACATTGTATCCCCAGAAACAGCCGGCTTCGGACAGTTCCCACACACCATCCTGACACCGTGCTGCATCCATTTCCTGGAACTTGGAAAGGGTTGTTGAAACGGATGGGAGAAAATCCGGAATCGCAGACTCATGCATGGACAGAGAATCTGTCAGCTCGAAGCAGCTCATGGCCTTGGGATATAACGGGTCCATATCGACTGCGAACAGATGCTGATCTCCCTGCTGCGCCTGATCTTCGACAAAGCGTGAAACATTCACTGGATTCATATAGAGAAGGCCCTGAACCCGGCCGCCTCCGCCGGCCCCGAACCCGAGGATGTCAATCGGAGCCGAACGCATGGTGTTATACAGATTTCTCTCGCAGCCAACCTTTCCATAATGGACTGGACTGAACCGCTTCCAGCCATCCAGGTTTGTAAAAAATCTGTCTGAAGTGCTGTAAAACTCGTATTCATTTTGAATTCCTCCGAGGGGAGGTTCTTTCCCTTCGGCCAGGTTTTTTCCGAGCACACTGTGTTTGAAAGGAATCAGGGAATAAACGCTTGCTCCGGTCACCGGTGTGGAAGCCAGGTCATTGAGGTCCTCTTCCCAGGTCTTCGCTGTCTGGCCTGGAAGGTTGTAGATCAGGTCGACAGTAATCGATTCAAACCCCGCATGTTCCGATTCGTGCAGGACTGAAAGGATATGGTTTCTCTCGGCAATCCTGCCGAGAGTTCGGCGCATTTCGGTATTCAGAGTCTGAACGCCAAAGCTGATTCGATTGACACCAGCCCTGCGCAGGCCTTGCAGGTACTCGGAGGTAATGCCATTCAACCGCGACTCGAGGGTGATTTCACAATCCCGGGAGAGAGAGAAATTGCTTCTGACTGCATTCAGAATCGCCTCAATCTGGTCTTGATGCAGAAGTGAGGGTGTTCCACCACCAAAGTAGACCGCACCAATATTCTCTTCAGGGCAGGATTGAGCTGCGCCGAGACGGTTGATCTGGTTGACCAGCGCATCGACATAACAGCTGATATCATAGGAACCGACTGCCTGCCGGAAGAACGCACAGAAGGAACAGATTGTCGAACAGAATGGAATATGGATGTAGATCATGCGCTGGTTTCCCGAGGTTTTCCTGGCGAACCTTTCATTGATCGCCTGGTGGGCCAGCGGGTGCGGAAGAACTTTTCCTACGGGCAAACCAATCGCTTCGTTGTGGGTTTTTGTGCGCCGCTCAAATAGATTCCAGGTGGGTTCCCCATTCCTCTTTCGGGTGATGGCGTCATCGAGGCTTTCGAGGACACCCTCCGGCTGTTTCAATCCTCCAAGAAGTTCAACTGGCTTTTGGGCGGGTTTGACGCTCACAGGACCAATCCTCCAAGGGTGTAAACTTTCGACTGCATCAGCAGCCATGAACATTTGTTAGGTTAACCTAACAAATAGAAGCCACAAATGTCAATACCATTCATTTGGAAAGGAAATTGCCCAGACCCTATCCATGAAGGCTGGATGGCAAGGCAGGGGTTCAATGAAAAGGAGCTGCTTTTACCAGGATATAATCGATCAGAGAATCCAGGCCGGAATGAAAAAAAAAAGAGCATCCAGTGGCGATTTGAAGACGCAGAAGGTCAGGCGGGCAGCAGTGCGGGCTGGTGGGTGGCCACTTCCAGAGGAGTCAGTTTGCCATCACGCATCAGGTAGCGCCGGTCGGTCCGTGAAGCCAGTTCGAGGTTATGGGTCACCATCACCACAGTGAGCTTTTTCTTTTTCTGGAGGGCGACCAGCAGATCGAAAAGCCCATCACCAGTGCGTGGATCGAGGTTGCCAGTCGGTTCATCCATCAGCAGCAGGACCGGAGAGGTGACAAGCGCTCTGGCAATCGCCACACGCTGCCTTTCTCCGCCCGAAAGCTGGGTTGGGAGGTGGTGGAGCCTCTGGGACAGGCCGACTTCATCCAGCCTTTCCTCCGCGACTGCCCGGGATTCCCGGTCGGTCATGCCACGAATTTTGAGTGGGATCATAACATTCTCAAGTGCGGTAAATTCCGGCAGAAGGTGATGAAACTGGAAGACAAAACCGATCCAGCGGTTGCGGCGGATGGCTATTTCTTCCTCACTCCCCTCCTGGATGGGATGTCCATCCACAAGGATCAGGCCAGAGTCGGGGCGGTCGAGGCCGCCCAGCAGGTGCAGAAGGGTGCTCTTTCCAGTCCCCGAGGCTCCGAGGATGGAAATGAATTCCCCCCTCAGCCACCTCCAGGTCGATCCCATCCAGAATCTCCAGATGGCTTTCACCGACAGTATAGGACTTTCGCAGATCTGTTATTTTTAGCACAAATTTTTCCAGACGGTCTGTCTCACGGGGATTAGACCTTTTTATACACTTCACCGCCAAAGGAGGTGAACTCCTTTGCCTTTTCCTCAAGGCCGACGCGGAGGGCCTCATCCTCGGCGATCCCTTTGCGGCTGGCAAATTCACGGACATCCTGAGTGATCTTCATCGAACAGAAGTGGGGGCCGCACATGGAGCAGAAATGGGCCAGCTTGGCCGCCTGGGAAGGCAGTGTGGCATCATGGAAACTGCGTGCTGTCGTTGGATCGAGCGAGAGGTTGAACTGGTCATCCCAACGGAATTCGAAACGCGCTTTTGAAAGGGCATCATCACGCAGCTGGGCGCCCGGGTGCCCTTTGGCCAGGTCAGCGGCATGGGCCGCAATCTTGTAAGCGATCACTCCCGCCTTGACATCTTCCTTGTCCGGCAGGCCGAGGTGCTCTTTGGGGGTGACATAGCACAGCATGGCGGTTCCATACCAGCCGATCATGGCGGCTCCGATCGCACTGGTCAGGTGGTCATAACCCGGGGCGATATCGGTTGTGAGTGGCCCGAGGGTATAGAAGGGAGCTTCGCCGCACCATTCCAGCTGGCGGGCCATATTCTCATGGATCATGTGAATGGGAATGTGTCCGGGGCCTTCGTTCATCACCTGAACATCATTTTCCCAGGCGATGCGGGTCAATTCACCCTGTGTGTACAGCTCGGCAAACTGGGCTTCATCATTGGCATCAGCTATCGAACCGGGGCGAAGGCCATCACCGATCGAAAAGGCGATGTCATAAGCGGCGCAGATCTCACAGATCTCGCGCCAGTGGGTGTAGAGGAAATTCTCCTGATGGTGGGCCAGGCACCATTTGGCAAGGATTGAACCGCCGCGTGAGACAATCCCGGTCGCCCGGTTGGCGGTGAGGGGAACATAACGCAGCAGGACACCGGCATGGATGGTAAAGTAATCCACCCCCTGCGCAGCCTGCTCGATGAGAGTGTCCCGGAATATTTCCCAGGTCAGTTCTTCGGGCTTTCCTCCCACCTTCTCGAGGGCCTGGTAGATCGGGACTGTCCCGATGGGAACGGGTGAGTTGCGCAGGATCCACTCACGGGTTTCATGAATATTCTTTCCGGTGGAAAGATCCATGACGGTATCCGCACCCCACAGCACCGACCACATCATTTTCTCGACCTCTTCCTCGATGCTTGATGTGGTCGAGGAGTTGCCGATGTTCGAATTGATTTTGACCAGGAAATTCCGCCCGATGATCATCGGTTCGAGTTCGGGATGGTTGATATTGGAAGGGATGATCGCCCTGCCACGGGCCACCTCTTCTCTGACAAACTCCGGTGTAATCACGGGTGGGATGGAAGCCCCCCAATCATTGCCTGGGTGCTGACGGCGCATGGGGACACCGGACTGGGCCATCCTTTCGAGCATCTCCTCGCGCATCTGATTTTCGCGGATGGAGATGAACTCCATTTCGGGGGTGACCCGGCCTGCGCGGGCATAGTGCATCTGGGTGACACAAGACCCTGGCCGGGCACGATAACGGCCGGGGGTTGTCTCGACCACATCTCCACGATTCAAAATCCATGGCTGGCGCAGTTTCGGCAGTCCGTGGTGGACATCCACTGCATAGCCGGGATCGGTATAAGGCCCACTGGTGTCATACACCACCACAGGTGGATTCTCTTCATCGGGAGCTCCCGGGGTCATCGAGTGGGTCGGAGTGAGAGAAATCTCCCGCATCGGCACACGAACATCGGGAAACAGGGTGCCCTCGACATATATCTTCTTCGAGTTCGGGAAATGTTCCCGAAAATTGATTGAATTCAGATCCGTGGCGGGTGTCTCCTGAGCCACTGGAAGGTTCTTGATATCCATCTCGACAATCCTTTCAAACCCCGGCATCACTCTGCGGCCAACCGGCTGAATCAGGTCCGCCAATCCACCGATTGAATCCGTGGTATCAGTTTAACGGGAATCCATGGAAGCTTGTAGTGTCGGTGATGGCTGCGGGGATTCCGGCAGTTAAAGGGCATCTGTGCCTGTTTCTCCGGTCCGGATTCGGTAGGCGGTCTGCATGGGGAGGATGAAGATCTTTCCATCTCCCACCTCTCCAGTCCGCGCAGAATCAAGAATCGCCTGAATTACCTTTTCAACCTGATCATCGGGGACAGCCATTCCGATGCGTGTTTTGGGAAGAAGGTCGATGCTGCCTTCCTGCTCTTGTGCCATCCGGATCTGCCCTTTCTGCCGTCCATGGCCACGCGCTTCCGAAATGGTAATTCCACGGACCCCTTCCTCTTCGAGGGATTTCTTGATGCTGTCCAGTTTGTTGGGCCGGACCACCGCAACGACCACTTTCATATTAATCACTGGCTCCGGGGCAGTTCTCTCATCAGCAATCCGATCATAGCGTAAAAATCTTATGGCGGAACGACCGGGGATTTTTCAATGAAGACAACGGCTCCATGTGGATTTTCATCAAATTTCATCCATACTCTCCGGCTATGCGCCGATATCTCGTTTTTTTGATTCTGGGGCTGATTCAACCAGCCCTCTCCTGGAGTGGACCGGGATGCTTTCAGCTGGGAGACCCGCCACTCGAGGGACAGCTCACATTTTATGGATCCTTTTCGGGTGGGGCCTTGTCAGGCCTGCCGGTCGCAACCGGTGATTATGATGGAGATGGCTATCTCGACCTGATCATGAGCCCGATGCGCGCCAGGATCACAAGCAATGGCCCGCCCCGGAGCGAAGCGGGAGCCGCCTGCATTTATTTCGGGAATGGTTCCATCAGCGGATCGATCGATTCCTCACAGTCTTCACCGGACCAGACAGTCATTTTCGGCGCCCGGGAAGGGGACCATACAGGAAATGAGGTGTGGGCCGGGGATGTA
>LMZT01000172.1 GCA_001567115.1 Candidatus Hinthialibacteria bacterium OLB16
AGTTGGAAAACAGGATGAACACTATCTATGGTCTATGATTGGGATATACAAAAAAATTGGAGTATCTTGTGGTTACTCCTACGGCTAGAGAGTTAGGACCTGGCAGGTTTACCTGGAATCCTGATATGACCCGTGGTATTCAAGCTGGAGGCAGCCTGTATAGTACCCTCTATTGGCTTACCCCTGAAGGCATTGAACCTATGGATGTAACGCTCAGTAATGGAGATAAGAAATGGTCACTCGCAGATACCTTGATTATTGCACGTACCCCTACCCTTTCTATTACTGATTATGACCTGGGGGTTGCACACGGGCCAGCATGGTCACCAGATGGGCGGACTATTGCATTTTTTGCTTCTCCTGAGGCAATTGGTAAAAGAGGCCAGAGTCGGGTAACAGGGCAATATCATCTATACCTTATGGATCCCATCACGTTAGAACCAACACCTGCCTTAGACAATTTATACTTTCCGGGAAATCCGTATTGGTCGCCAGATAATCGCTGGATAGTATTACAGGCCTATGTAGGAGAATCAGGCTCTAAAGGATTATGGTTGTTTTCAGTAGATAGTGGTGATTTGTACTTAATAGCTAAAGGTGAGTTTAATGGATTTTTATGGTCTCAGGATGGCCAAGAAATAATTGCTGTCCATTGCCTGAATCAGGATGTACCTTCATGTCAGGATACTGAAATTGTTAAATATGATGTCAGGCAATTTGTTTTAGGCACAGAGTAAGGAATCTGTAATGAGAGTATAGCTTCTGTACCGTGCTGTGGTGAGGTGTTCCCGTCTCACAATAATACTTGTTGCGGCGCATCCCCTTTACGATTGGCGACTGTGTTTACCATTCACAATTATTGAGCCACAGATGAGAGGAACACGATTGCGGCCGCGTTCCCCCCTTTCTTGAGCGAGTTAAACACAGGGAAATCATTGTTGCGGCCGCGCCCCCCTTCGTCATATTGAGAAAACCAGGGAAAATTGTGGGTGCGGTCGCGTTCACCATTCACAATTATTGAGCCACAGATGACAGGAACACGGTTGCGGCCGCGTTCCCCCCTCAGCACTCATCACTTTTCACCTCAGCACTGTGCTTTCCCTTTTGTACTGTTGGATGAATAAAGGAAA
>LMZT01000173.1 GCA_001567115.1 Candidatus Hinthialibacteria bacterium OLB16
GCTGGGCCATGCCCTGGGATGGTTTCTGCGAGATGATCTATGTGGAACCTGGGCCTGTTCGAACAGGCGGGCATCCCGGAGCCGGCCCCGGAATGGACCTGGGATGATTTCGCACGCATCGCCCATCAGCTGACACGCGATCTGGATGGGGATGGCGTGATCGATCAGTATGGAGCATTCCTTCCCATGAACACCCACCATCACCAGAAAGTGCTCTGGTCTTTTGGTGCCAGCTGGATGGATCCGGAGAAAAAACGGATCACCATTGGAACTCCGGAAGCAGTCAAAGCCCTGGACTGGTACGCCAATATACTGTTTCGAAATAAAGGCGCCGCGCTTCAGGCAGAAGCGGGAATGGGCGAGGAGGTGATGCTGTTCACCAATCGTGTCGGCATGGTGGCCTGCCCGGCATACATCATGATAAACCTGCGCCAGATGGAGAACAGAAAATGGGATGTCTATCATATCCCGAAAGGCCCTGCGGGGCGTGCGGCTAGAGTCAGCTGGGACTGCATCGCCATATTCAGCAAGGCCCCCCAGAAGAAGAAGGAACTCGCCTGGCGCTGGATCCGCCATATTCTCTCTTCGGAATCCCAGCGCCTGATCGGAGCCAGCAGCCGTGCCCTTCCGGTGCGGGAAGCCGATGCGCGGGCTTCATTCATCCGCCCCGATACCCCCCAGCATGAAGAGCGATTCCTCGAGGCCATGCTGGAATATGGCCGATTGACACCGATTACTCTTTCTTCCGTATCCTGGCGGCAGGAAGCCGATTTCATCTGGAGCCGTTTTGGATCGGAAGCAACCAATGACTGGGCGCTGGCTTTGAGAAATGGTGAAGACCCCCCGGACCGTTCCAGGCACCACGGGGATCCCTCGCGCTGGCTGTCACCGGAGGAAACGATTGCACTGTGCCAGGAGCGATGCCAGCGTGTGGTGGATGATTTCAACCGGCGAGGATATTGAGGCATGATGCGCATTCGCGGCATCTACAATCCACAGGAGGTGCGCAGTGGATTTCTGTTCATTTCCCCCTGGCTGATTTCGTTTCTGTTTCTGACACTCGGGCCGCTCCTGTTCTCATTTTTTCTTTCGTTCTGCAACTGGGATGGAGGCCCTCTAGACCGGATACAGTGGGTCGGGGTTCGGAATTACTCGAAGCTCTTCTTTGAGGATGAGCGGATCTACAAGAGCCTGTACAATACCGCCTACTATGCGTTTCTTTCGGTGCCCCTGGGGGTGGTTCTGGCGCTGCTGCTGGCGGTGGCATTGAACCAGGAAGTGCGCGGCATCGTCTTATTTCGAGCGATTTTTTACCTCCCCAAAGTAGTCGGCGGGCCAGCCACAGCGATTCTGTGGTTGTGGCTGTTCAATCCGGTGTTCGGCCCCATCAACACCATGCTCGACCTTCTGGGTGTTCCAGGGGAGTGGCATCCGGGCTGGCTGAGCAGCGAGGCCTGGAGCAAGCCCTCTTTGATCCTCATGTCCCTGTGGGGCGTGGGGGGCAGCATGCTGATTTACCTCGCCGGGCTCCAGAATGTGCCACGGCAGCTGTATGAGGCGGCGGAACTGGATGGCGCGGGCGAGATCCGCAAGTTCTTCGCTGTGACCATCCCAATGATGACCCCCACCATCTTTTTCAATCTGATCATGAGTGTCATCGGCAGCTTCCAGGTGTTTTCCAATGCCTACATCATGACCAACCGGACACAAGGTATGCCGAATGAAACCACTCTGTTTTACATGCTCTACCTTTTTCGCAAGGCATTCGAGGAATTCGAGATGGGATATGCCTGTGCGATGGCCTGGGTGCTGTTTTCCATAATTCTGTTCTTCACTTTGCTGATCCTGAAGAGCACCCCCTTCTGGGTGTATTACGAGGGGGAAAGATGAACAGGGATCGAAGGCGTGCACAGTCCCGGCTTTCAGGGCTAAGGCTGAAAAGGAAGGCTCTGGCTTATGCCATCCTTGTGGCATTTTCGATTCCGTTTGGTTTTCCCCTGGCCTGGAATCTGTCGACATCTTTGCAGACGATTCAGGAGGTTTATGCCGGTTCAATGATCCGCATCCCGGCCGACCCGCAGTGGGGGAACTATGTCAAGGTTTTTGAATTTCTCCCCCTCGGGCGATTCCTGGCCAACACCTTCTGTATTACCGGTCTGGGGCTGCTCGGGGAGTTGATGACCGCCCCGCTGGTGGCATTTGCCTTTGCACGCCTGCGGTTTCCTTTTCGGGACACACTCTTTGTGGTCATGCTGTCAACCCTGATGCTGCCGCCGATCGTCACCATGATTCCGACCTATATCTTTTACAGCAAGCTGGGTTTTGTCGATACTTGGATCCCTCTGATCCTGCCGGGCTGGCTGGGAGGCGGAGCCTTTTCGATCTTCATTTTCCGTCAGTTCTTTCTCTCGGTGCCGGTCGACCTCGAAGATGCAGCCAGGATCGATGGGTGCAGCCATTTTGGAGTTTACCTGCGCATTTTTCTTCCTCTGGCGTTTCCCGCCCTGGCGACAATTGGAGTTTTGTCCTTTGCCGGGCGCTGGAATGATTTTGAATCGCCCCTGATCTACCTCCAGACCATCGAAAAGTTCCCGATCGCACTGGGGATCACGATTTTCAAGGAAGCCTATTCAGTGATCGCTCCACACTACCTGATGGCCGCGTCGGTCATTTCTCTGGCACCGTTGCTGATCCTGTTCTTTGCCATTCAGAAAGTCTTTGTCGAGGGAATCATCCTGTCTGGCATCAAAGGGTAAGGAGTCTTGATCTTCGGAAGATTTCCCCGGAAACTCAAACGGTTTGCCAGAAGGAAAGGAGGTTCGCCGGAACAAGGATTTAATTGAACATCTCCTCTCCTCTTAGAAATTCATGAATGTCGAAGCGACTTCTTACCCTTTGCCGAAAAAACGCTCTTATCCGTGGCCGCAGGTCCTGCACACATGGATACTGAACAGGTACCTGATCTCTGAGCTGCTCCCGCCGCTGAGCATGGGATTGTTCCTGTTCTCCATGGCATTGATGCTGATTTCGATCCGCGATGTGCTCGATGTGATCCTCCTGAGCGGCGCTCCACTTCTGCCGATTCTCAAGACACTTCTGTGCCTTTTTCCTCCGCTCCTCACTGTCTCATTGCCGATCGGATGCTTATTGGCCTCGATGATGGTCTATGGCCGCCTGGCGGAAGACCGTGAACTGACCGCCATGCGCGCGGCTGGAGTCAGCACCATGACTCTGGTCATTCCATCCCTGTTTCTCGGGGTCTGCCTGACCGGGCTGAATCTGCTGTGGACATCGAATGTGACTCCCCGTGCTCTTGAAATTATGAAACAGGCCCGCTGGGAGATTGTCCAGAAAATGACTTCGATCAGCTGGCTGAAACCAGGCCAGTTCACCGCACTGCAGGATGATCTGGCTTTTTATTTCACAGGAGCTTCGCCCGGGACCAATACCATCCATGACATCACGATATTTAAGAGCTCGGTGTCGGCAGGTCCTTCATTTTTCGGGGATGGGGGCACCAGCCAGGAAGCCGCCAACTGGACAGTTTCCGCCCCGACTGCCTCATTGAATCCGGATCCCTCCAAGGGAATCCTGAAAATAATCCTGCAAAACTGCATTTCGGAGAATTTATCGCCGGAGAAGCTTTCCCGAGTCCTTGTGCAGGAAGCGACCATATCGATCGATATCGGCGGGCGCCTGGCCAAGATGCTCAGTACCTTTTCCCGCGAACAGAAAACCTGGTCTGACTTCCGAGCTGAAGCCGAGGAAGCCCGTAAACGCTATGAAGACCTCCGTTTCCATCTCGGTTTTCCAGAGGGAACACCCCATGCGGAGGTTGTCGCGGAAGCCAGGCGCTGGATGCCGATCGAGGAAAAAACTCCCGGCTCGTGCCCTCTGGCCGGGGGGATGTATGACCTCCACTCGGTCCGCGCCTCATTGGACAATTATCAGGTGAACACCAATCGCGCCCAGCTGCGCCTGGCTTATCCTGTGGCCACCTTTCTGTTCATGATGATCGGCACCGGTCTCGGCCTTTTGACTGGAAGGGGAAACCGCACAGTCAGCATTCTCATTACAGTCGGAGTGCTTCTGTTTTATTACTCGGTTCAGAAAATGGCTGAGGGTTTTTCCGAGAATCTCGCCATGACCCGGTTCTTTGACCCGGGGTACACAGTCTGGGCGCCGAACCTCATCCTCTTTCTGCTGGGGCTGGTTCTCCTGGCAGTCGTTTCGAGGCACTGATGTTCAAGATCCTGCAACGCTACACCACCGCCGCATTCCTCCGCAGCCTGCTGTTCACCTGGATTGTCCTCAATGCCGTGGTGATCTCGCTGCTGTTCGGCGACAAGTATGATGATCTGCTCGAGAACAAAGCCTCCACCAAGCAGGCCATCACCTACTTTGTGTGCATCCTGCCCCAGTCCACTCTGGTGGTTTTTCCGGCTGTGTGCCTGATGGGTGCCCTGTTCGGGATGCTTTCACTCGCGAGGCATCATGAATTGACCGCCATGTTCGCCGGTGGGGCGAGCCTGCGCTGGCTGGCACGCCCGGCGGTTGTTCTCTCGCTGCTCATCGGTGCGGGGGGATTCGCCTGGAATGAGTATGTCGCCGCTCCCCTCTCACGAGAGGGCGAGCAGCTCATGGTAACCGAAATTCAAAAGAAACGCGGAATATTCCGTGATTATGGGTTGCACTGCGGCACCAAACGCCGTTTTATCCGCTACTCGAGCTTCGACAAGGAATCGGACATCCTCACCGGATTTGTCCTGCATGAGATGCGGCCCAATGGCCAGGGGCACAAGCGTTTCATTCGCGCCGATGTGGCCGCCTGGGATCCTTCGATCGATAACCCCGAAACAGGCCAGAAAGGCGCCTGGGTGCTCTCCTCCAACAGCCCGGAATCGGAGAATTATGTCCTCGATATCCTGGATGACTGGCGCACATCGATCCGTCCCCTGAATCCGGATGGAGAGCATCTCTACCTCGAGGAGACACCCGCCTGATTTTG
>LMZT01000174.1 GCA_001567115.1 Candidatus Hinthialibacteria bacterium OLB16
GCACATTCCACGACACAGTTCTCGATGCGCACATCATTGGCCTCGATCAGAATTGCCGATGCTTCACTGAACTGCCCATCGCCATCGATATTGTTGTTCCTGATCGTCAGGTTCCGGAGAGTGGTTCCATTTCCCTCGATCAGGATGCCATGGCAATCCGGGCCATCCGCCGGGTATCCGGCAACAGCCTCGATGAACAGGGAGAGGTATCCGAGCATGCCACGTGCGGGTGAAGGAACTGCGGTATTGGCCGCTTCAATAACCGGGGTCTGGCCTGGTGCGGCTTCGATGGTGAGGTTGGTTTTTGGAGAGCTTCCACCTAAAATGGTCAGGTCTTCGACATAGGTACCGGTTTGCAGCTGGATCACATCGCCACTATTGGCCGAGTTGATGGCAGCCTGAATCGAAGCCGGTGGTGCGCCGACACTGATGGTGGCTGCAAAGCTTCCACCTCCCAGGATCAGGCTTACAGCAAAGAGTAGTGCTAAACTGCTTTTCATGACACAAAAACTCCTTCCTTCTCGTCAGATTTGTACTGAGTGATCAGGGGATGATTCCCTGTTGTCAGATCCGGCGAACTTCGACACATGTCACCGTCTGACCTGTAGAATAGCCAAAGTTTCCTTGTCTGACAACCGCTAAACATATATTTTTGATATAAATGAAATGATGGGCCGGGTAGATTGGTGAATTTCAGAAATCCTGTACAATCGTGGCAGTTCAATGGAATGGAGGTTGCGGGAATGCAGAAAATGCTGATAGGTGTTCTGGGCGGCCTGATTTTAACCGGCGGGATCATTCCGGCTGAGGCAGTGATCCGGGCCATGATGATCGATGGGCAGAATAACCATGACTGGAAGAAAACGACACCGGCGATGAAAAAGATTCTCGAAAGCTGCGGCCTGTTTCAGGTGGATGTGCTGACATCGCCGCCTGAAGGGGCATCGATGGAGTCATTTTCACCGCAGTTTTCGGATTACCAGGTGGTGGTGACGAATTACAATGGGGAGTCCTGGCCGGAGAAAACTCGCCAGGCTTTTGCCGATTATATCCGCAATGGGGGCGGATTGGTGGTCGTTCACGCCGCTGACAACCCTTTTCCGGAGTGGGCGGAATACAACGAAATGATCGGCCTGGGCGGCTGGGGTGGAAGGGATGAGAAATCCGGCCCGTATGTCCGCTGGCGCGATGGCAAAGTGGTATTTGACAACTCTCCCGGGCCAGGAGGCTCGCATGGGCCGCAGCATGAAATCCAGGTGGAAATCCGCAGCGCCACCCATCCGGTCACTGCCGGGCTGCCTTCTAAATGGCTGCACGCCACCGATGAAATTTATAACCGCCTGCGTGGCCCGGCAAAGAACATGACTGTTCTCGCCACTGCCCTGACTCCTCCGGACAAAGGCGGCACCGGAGAACATGAACCGATGCTGCTGGCGGTGGATTATGGGAAAGGCCGGGTTTTCCATACAGTGCTCGGGCATGAAGTGAAGGGGATGGAGTGTGTGGGATTTATTTTCACCCTTCAACGCGGAGCGGAATGGGCGGCAACCGGAAAGGTGACACTGAAGGAAGTTCCCGAAGATTTTCCCGGGGAAGACCTGGTTCGCACTCGGCCGTTAGAATAGGAGGAGAGATCCATCTGTACACTCGATGGGTCTTTGGGCACACTCAATCAAGTTTATATCAGAGGGAGGGGAAATTAATTTTGTTCCGCGTTAATTTCAGGCAGTGGATGATAATCCCATCTGTGGCCGTGGCTGCATTTATTCTGGCTGGATGTGGGGAAAACATTCAATCATTGAACCAGGCGGCGATTGAACGCCTTGCGGCGGGAGACACCCAGGCGCCGAGCTTTTGCTCAAAAAAGCGCTCGAAGCCGATCCGGTCAATAAGGTGCTGGTCGGAAATCTTGGTGAGGTCTTTTTCAGGACAAAGAAATGGGATGATGCGATCCAGCTGTTCCAGAAAGCGCAATCGATAGAGGGGCTTGCCGGGGACTCCGGCCTGAAGACACGCCTGGCGGAAGCCTTTGTCATGAAAGGGGATCTGCCTTCAGCGTATCCTCTCCTTCAGGAGCTGGTCAAAGAAAATCCCAAGGATGAATACCTCCTTTTCCTGCATGGGATGACCAGTTCATCACCAGGACCGGCGATCAAATCTTTGAAGGAAGCGATCCAGCTCAAGCCGGATCGAAAAGAATCGTATCTTGCGCTGGCACGTGCCCAGGCCTGGGAAGGGGACATCGCCACAGCCAAAACGACCTTGGATGAATGCAAAGCCAAAGCGGGGGAAAGCCCGGACATATTTTTATATGAAGTGGCCCTCTATCTGCGCGACAATGATATCGAGAATGCACGCAAGACCATCGACAGCGCCCCCGAGGCGCTGCGTGGGAACCCGATGACCAGGCTCTTTCAGGCTTATCTGGATCTGGGCGACCGCAAAGTCACCGAGGCGCGAGCCGCTTTTGAATCGCTGGCGGATAATGGGGATGTGGGATCAAGAGCCAGGCTGGGAGCCGCATTGTGCATGTTGATTCAGGATGATCCCAATCTGGCCATCGAAATGTGTGATGAGGTTATCGCAAAGCACCCGAAAGAGGTTGTGGCGCACACATTGCTCGGATTGGGGCAGCTGAAGCGCCTTCAAAAATTTCTCGCGAAGAAGAGCCTGGAGACCTCGCTGGAGCTGAATCCGGACCAGCCAGCCATTCGTGCTCTTGCGGACCGGCTCGGTGGGCGATAACCGGAATTTTAAATGAAAGTATCTTTTCAGAAATTTTTTGTCCGATTGGGATAAGGTGTTGACAATTCTCGGGTGAAGGCTGTTCAATCCCTGTGAATAGAGTTGCTGGCAGTGAGAATGTTTTTATTGCAGGCGGCAGCAGGTGCTCCGCGATTTTGTTAAAAGGTGGTAAGGTTCGCGTCGGTTAGGAGGAAAGCCACTCGACGGCTGGGTATGCGGTTGTTGGAGCGCCGGAAACAAGTTCCGGCAGGCAGTGACAAAAAAAGCTCTTGCAACGGCCTGATCTGTCATGTCTGGTCATCCCACTTGATGTTGCTCCCTGAAATATAACCCAACTGACTCGAAAAGCGGAAAGAGAAATGCCTGAGGAATGCCATGTGTGCCCGGAGAATTATTGTTGCGGGTGAGTGTGGCATTCACTTAAAAAATAAAGCAGCGGAAAACGGTGGATCAGTCGACCAGGGAACGTAAGCACGGAGGATGTTGAGGGTCATGCCAGAGGAAGTCCAGACAAACGATTCGATGCCTGCCCAGGAACCAGCGTTGGAATCAATTCCAGCGAACCAGGAGGTTCCACCAGTTCTTGAGGATGTTCCGGCTGTAGAAGAACCAAGCGCAGCCCCGCAGGAGCCGCCGGTTGAGGCTCTCCCGGAAAGCAGCCCGGTTTCCACAGCAGGCTCTTCGGAAGAGGAAGCCGAAGAAGAAGAACAGGATGAAGACCGGAAAAAAGCGAATGACGCTGAATATGATGCCATGATCAGCAGTTCGCTGGATTTCCCCCAGCAGGGAACAGTCATCGAGGGAACTGTCATATCGGTGACCAATGAGGATGTCATGGTCTCCATCGGCGGAAAATCGGAAGCGGTCCTGCCGCTGTCTGAATTCAGAAACGAAGGCCCGGACAGTCCCGTTCAGATCGGGCAGGTTTTTCATCTCCTGTTCAAAGGGACCCGTGGAGGCCAGCCGGTTTTATCGCGAGCCGAGGCCCGGCAGATTCTTGGCAAGGTGAAGATCGAAAAAGCATTCGAAGCCGGCGCTCCGATCCATGCCCGTGCGGTCAAACGAACCAAGGGTGGTTTGAAGATGGAGGCGGAAGGGCTGCCCGGGTTCATGCCGTTTTCACAAAGCGGTGTCCGCCGTGGCCAGGAGGCGGAGCTGGAAGGCCTGGTCGGCCAGACATTTCCGGTGATGATCGTGGAGCTGCCATCCGACAAAAACATGATTGTTTCCCGGCGGCTGTATCTGGAAAAGAAAGCCGAAGCCCAGCGGACTGAGGCTCTCAAGCAGATTGAAGTCGGAAAAACAGCTGTCGGCAAAGTAAAGCACCTGACCCAGTTCGGCGCTTTTGTGGACCTGGGAGGAATCGATGGGCTCCTGCATGTCAAAGACATGTCCTGGGGGCATGTCGCCAAACCGGAAGATGTGGTTCGAATCGGCCAGGAGCTCGAGGTTGCGGTTCTTTCGATCGAAGGGGACAAAGTCGCTCTGGGATTGAAACAGAAGTCCGCTGACCCCTGGGATTCCATCGAAGAACGTTACCCGGCCAAAACCCGCTGCCGCGGAAAAGTCACATCGATCACCCAATATGGCGCCTTTGTGGAGCTTGAGCCGGGGATCGAGGGCCTGGTTCACATCAGCGAATTGTCCTGGACACGGCGTGTTCGCCACCCGAGTGAAGTTCTCAGTGATGGCGAAGAGGTGGATGTGGTTGTGCTGGGGCTTGATAAAGATAAAAAGAAAATCTCTCTGGGATTCAAACAGACCAGCGAAGACCCCTGGGAGCGGATCACGAGAGAACACCCCGAGGGCAGCAATGTGTCAGGGAGTGTTGTTTCTCTGACCCCCTTTGGAGCCTTCGTCACTCTTGGCGAAGGAGTGGATGGCCTGGTTCATATTTCAGACATGTCTTATGGCAAGAAAATCAATCACCCCAGCGAAGCGCTGAAAGAGGGTGATGTGGTCGAAGCACGGGTGCTTAAAATCGACAGGAAAAACCGGAAGATATCCCTGGGCCTGAAACAGGCGCGTCCGGATCCCTGGCTGAAAGCCGAAAGCCGTTACCACGAAGGCGATGTGGTGTCGGCGGTGGTCAATCGGCTGGCGGATTTCGGGGCATTTGCAGAGGTCGAGCCTGGGTTGGATGGCCTGGTGCATATATCCGAGATCTGCACACGGCGCATCAATCATCCATCTGAGGCGCTGGCTGTCGGACAGTCGGTACAGGCAACCATAACCCGGCTGGATGTCGATAAACGGAAGATGGGGTTATCGATACGGGCCTTGAAGAGATGGGGGATCCCCGCAGTGCGGCCCCGGTGCGCCAGGAGGAGAAGGAGACCCTGTCAGATTTTGGGCAGG
>LMZT01000175.1 GCA_001567115.1 Candidatus Hinthialibacteria bacterium OLB16
GGCGGCAAGGCATTCCCGGCGGCCGCCTGAGCCTTGGCATAAGACACCGCATAATTATCCGAAATCCCCATCACTTCTCCGGTCGGAACGCATCTCAGGACCCAGCAGGGGATCGACATCCCGGAATTTGACAAACGGGAGAACCGCTTCTTTCACCGAATAGTATTTCGAAACCGGTTCTGCCGTGAGGCCAAGCTCTTCAAGGGTCTTTCCAACCATGACCAGCGCTGCGATCCGCGCCAGAGGGGTGCCTGTGGCTTTGCTGACAAAAGGGACAGTCCGCGAGGCGCGTGGATTGACCTCGAGCACATACACCTGTCCATCGGACTCTCCGGAACAATGCTGAACAGCGAACTGCACATTCATCAACCCTCTGACCCCCAGGGCCAGAGCGATCTTGCGTGTGCTTTCACGAATTTCCTCGAGAACACGCTCCGGCAACGAACGCGGCGGCAGGACACAGGCGCTGTCTCCTGAATGGATGCCCGCCTGCTCGATATGCTCCATGATCCCCCCAACAATGCAGGTGCGGCCATCACAAACTGCATCCACATCGACCTCGATGGCGTCATCCAGGTAACGGTCAATCAGTATCGGACGATCCGGGGAGGCTTCGACTGCGCGGGCCACATACTGGCGCAGGGAGCTTCATCGTAAACAATCTCCATCGCACGCCCTCCCAGCACAAAAGAGGGGCGCACCAGCACCGGAAATCCGATTGAACGCGCGACTGCCAGTGCCTCATCAAAGCTGGTGGCGGTTCCACCATCCGGCTGGCGGATGCCCAGCTCATTCAGAAAATTGCCAAAAAAATTTGCGATCCTCGGTTTTATCGATGGATTCCGGGCTTGTCCCAAGGATCGGAACCCCCGCCGCTTCCAGGCGGAGCGCAAGGTTCAACGGGGTTTGCCCGCCAAACTGAACGATAACCCCGACAGGTTGCTCGACTTCCACAATGTTGAGGATATTTTCGAATGTCAAAGGCTCGAAATAGAGGCGGGTCGAGGTGTCATAATCCGTCGAAACCGTCTCCGGATTGGAGTTGACCATGACTGTATCGAACCCCGCATCCCGCAAGGCAAAGGCCGCATGGCAGCAGCAATAGTCGAATTCGATTCCCTGGCCGATCCGGTTCGCTCCTCCACCCAGAATCATGACTGTTGGATTGCCGGTTTTCCGAACCTCACTCTCATGCACAGGCACCGGGGGCTGCCCCTTCCGGACTGTCAGAGGCGGGATTTCATAACAGGAATAGTAATAGGGTGTGTAGGCTTCAAATTCCGCCGCACAGGTATCCACCAGCTTGAAAACCGGGAGAACTCCCGCCTGCTTGCGGAGATTCCGGACCTCGAGTTCAGTCTTCTTCCAGGCTTGAGCAATCTGGATATCGGAGAAACCATACTGTTTGGCTTTCCATAGAAGGGCTATGTTTTCCGGAGTGAGCTGCCGCATAATTTGAATCGTTTGGGAGACTATGGACCAATCCACCTGTTGTCAACTCGGTATACCGCCACTGTCAGGCGCCCTGTTGTGTCGAGGCAAGGGATGCATGCCCCTGTTTCTAGTTCTGATATTACTGTCTCTTTCTGCACTTTCCGGGATCCAGGCGCATCCACTGGATAGCTATGCCACCGATCAGTATGTAGACCTTCAGTTGATGGATGGAGAATCCCGGATCATCCATCGCATCGAGTTCGCCGAAATTCCA
>LMZT01000176.1 GCA_001567115.1 Candidatus Hinthialibacteria bacterium OLB16
CACCAGGCCAAGCCCGATATATCCCGTTACAGGATTCTGATGTGGCAGGAATGTTCCCTTGGCAGGACCTGTTCCAAAGGCTTCCCCTTCGACCCGCCAGCCCGGTGCATACTCTTCTCCTTCGAAGTCCGCCAGCAGTACTGTTCCTTCTTCAGCGACCGGAGGGGCCAGGAGCATTGGCAGGGCACTTTTTTCTCCACCAGTCAGGACCAGGTTTGCGCCTTCTTTAACCGCCTCTGCCAGCGCCATCAGTGAAGATGGTTCACCCCAGTTCAATCGATCCACATTCCCCAGCCAGATTGTATTGACTCCTGCTTTGAGGGTGGAAGCAGGCAATGGAATCCAGCGTCTCCTCCAATCGTGATTGTAGTGAATATTGACGTTTCTGGCGGTCTGGAAAATCTGGTTAATCTGAGGATCATTCGTGGCCAGTACAGTGGATTTCCCGAATGTTCCAACCTCTCCCGGTTGTGCATCGAAATACAGCCCAACCCCTTTTTTGGACCGGATGGTTTTGACCTTATTCCGTCCATATCCGTAAAACTGATTCCCACGGACCTGTGAAAATCCATCCTGGCCTACCGCATTCTGTAAACTGGCCAGAAGGTATCCGGTCACTTTCCGGTCGCTTGTGTTTTTCAATTTCCAGTTGAAAGCGGCCAGAGGAAAGGCGCTCATTTCAGGCTCGAGGGGGATCATGGGAGAATAGGATTCCAGGCTCACATCAAGTGGAAGGTCATCCTCAAAATCAAGCCAGGCAATGGGATACTCGCCACGAAAACTCAGAGCCTTCATCGGCTCGACTTCAAGCAGGTCCTCGCATGTGCGGGTTTGAAGAACCCGTTGGAATGATTTATCCCCTGCATTTCCTGACAGTGCGAAAAATGTCTGCCCGATTCGTGCCGGTTTATGCACCCGATTCCAGATTTGCCACTCACTGACTTCACCGGTCCCGACCAGGGCGACCGATCCGGTTCCGATTCCACCGAGTGGAAATCCGATGTGTTCCAGAAATTCACCGCGATAGACCGGCCCTTTCTGGATTTCGATTTCAATGATCGGCTGAAGAATCGCTCGTACCTGTTCGGGTGTGCTCCAGGCCCGTGAATCGTACAATTGTGTCCCCAGTGATGCAGCCAAACCCATCTGGGATGTAATCGCCAGAAATTCACGGCGTGAAAGTTGTTCGCGGCCCATATCGGTTTATTCCTCCCGGGATTTTTCCTGTATCAGTGAGTCACAGAGATGTTAGCCTTCATTTTCATCTGGACTCAAGCGGTGTGAACTTAAAATCAGGATCCTGAAGGCTCTGATCAGCATTCAAAATCCGAATCCCTGCATCAGGCGGGTTACGATCTCTGAATGGACCAGCCATCCTTCCGGAGTCAGTGCGATTATGCGTGAATCCGCCTTCAGATATCCATGATGGATCAGATCCTGGCGCAGTGTGTGTGTTCCATGGAATGCCTCTTCACCGACCCAATCGACCAGGTCCGCTATCCCAACTCCTTCCGCCAACCTCAGGCGAAGCATGATCCTGTCGAGCAATAAAGATTCAAATGCGGGTTGATGCACTGGAACTGGTATCGAATCGGGAATGTCCCGCCAGGTCTCCATGTAGGATTGCCAGGAAGCGGGATTGGAAAAAAGTCGGCCTTCCAGGCAGCTCCAGGCGGAAAGCCCCAGGCCCAGCCACTCGCCTCCACACCAATACAGGAGATTGTGTCTGCAGGCGTGGCCTTTCTGTGCGGCATTGCTCAGCTCATAGACCTCAAATCCATGCCGGGTGAGGAAGTGGACAGTATCGAGGAAAAGATCGGCATCGATCTCCTGGCGCTTCTGCGAATCTTCTCCAGCCATTCCTTGTGTGACCGGCAGCCCGGGATGCTGGATCAGATTGTAAAATGACACATGCGGCGCCCCGGTCTGCAGGAAGGCATTCAGGTTTTCCATCCAACCTTTTCTATCCTGGTGAGGCAGGCCATAGATCAAATCCACCGACCAGGATTTAATGGTGCTCTTCTGGAGCAATGCAATCGCTTCGAAAGCCTTCTTCCTGTCATGAGCGCGATCGAGGATCTTCAGATCGTGGTCATTGAAAGACTGCACTCCCAGGCTGATCCGGGTCACTCCGCCAGCAGTCCATAAATCAAGTAATTCTTGTGACAAACTTTCGGGGTTGGCTTCAACTGTGACTTCACTGGCGATAGAAAGATCAAAACCTTTTCTCAGGCTTTCCAGGAGCCGTTGCCAGAGGGAAAATTCCAGGCGGCTGGGTGTTCCGCCGCCGAAGTAGAGAGATTGAAAGGCTCTGGATTCGTGGGTGCTCCAGAATGCCATCTCCCGCTCCAATGCCTCCACATATTCGGCCTGTCTGTCATCACGGTCTGTATAAACCGAGAAATCACAATAACCGCAGCGGGACTGGCAGAAGGGTAGGTGAATATACAGGCCTGGAGCTGTCTGAGAAGGATGTGTCACTGAGAGCCTGATGGGGCCAGTGGTGAATACCTGGCCATCACTTCGCTGATCGGAAGGCCGGTGGCCAGGTCGAGTGCTGCCAGTGCGATTACATAATCGATTTCCGCACGCACCCTGGATGCCTGGGCTGAGGTCAGATCATTCTGTGCCTGGACGATATCGAAAGGATCGATTTGTCCATATTCAGCCAGTCCGGTCATCGTCTCGAATGTTTTACGGGCCAGCTCTTCGTTTCTGCGGAGCACATCGATTCGTTCAAGCAGGGTCGATTGTGTACGGTAAGCTTCATCAACCTCATTGACTACCTGGCGTTCTTTCTGCTGCAGATCCGTGATTGCCTGACGGATCCGGATTTGAGCGCGCTGGTAATTGGCCTTGTCGGATGGAAGATTGAGAGGCAGGTTCAACCGAAGATTTGCACCGACATCCTGGTAATCAAACAGGGACCAGGAATTCGAAAGATGTTCATCCTGATCCCGGAAACCCATCCGGGCGGAAAAATCGAGGTTCGGAAGCAGATCATTCTGGGCAACCTGGAAATAGAGTTCCTGCTGGCGGATGAGAATCTGCAATGAACGCAGATCCGGGCGCCGTTTGAGGGCTGCCTGAATCGCTTCATCCACCTTGAATGGAGGGGGGCTCATGACCGGAACATCGGTTCCTGACAAAACAATCGGCAAAGTCGGTTCGACACCGAGTGTCAGGCGCAGATCGATCAGGCTGGAGTCCACACTGTTCTTGGCATCGATGAACTGCTGCTGTGTTGAGGTGACCTGCTGTTCGGAACGAAACAGCTGGAGAGGAGCCACATCCGCCGGGGTGAAAGGTGCTTTTTCCTGAGTCAGCCGAAACAGCTCAAGAGCGCGCTGATAGGAATCCTGTGCCACAAGCGCCAGGGAAACGGCACGCTGGACCGCAAGATATCTGCGAATCACATCAGCCAGCACAGATTGAATGAAGCGTTCCAGTTCGAGATTAACCGCGGCTCTTTCCAGCTCCTGAACTCTCAAAGCGGTCGTCGCCACCCGCCCGGCTCCTTCAAGCAGCGGCTGAGTGATCACCAGGTTCGCTTCAGAAAACCAGCGGACATCCGCCATCCAGCTTGAAATTACCGGGTTTCCATTCGCATCCAGGATCGGATTCCCCATGTTATCGACAAGAGGAGCATAACGGGGATATTCGGCTGATTGGTAAGTGGAACGCGCCCCAACTGAAAGGGTTCCGCCGCCATAGAATCGCCGGCTCAGGACCGCCCCATCTGGGAATCCACTCACACCGCCTTCGGTTCCTCCGAAGGAAAACGCGTAACGGTCATAATCGGTATGGGCGAGGTTTTCGTCGTAATGAGCACCCGCTCCCAGCTGGTAGATATTCCCGAACTCTTCCTGGCGCTCACGCAAAGTGATCTGAGCCACTTTCAGGTCATCACGCGCATTGCGCAGCGGGCGGTTGTTTTCCATTGAAATGTGGAGGCAGTCCCACAACCGATAGCCTGTATCACGTGAGAATCTGGGAATCCAACGAGCCATTTCCTCGATTGGGTCCAGGTTGATTTCATGTGATTTTGTGATTCCGGGAATCCGGCTGCGATTGAGAAGTGTATTTGAGGTTGATGAGACATTCCTTATGATTGGCTCGGATTCCTGAAGATCCTGGCCGGTGGCTGAGAAAGAAAATGCCATCGCTGTCAGCAATCCGAATCGGAACAGTCTCCTGAAGTTAGAAAAAGGCATTGATGAAGAATTTTCCCTGGCGCATGGTGCGACACTTCAAGGATAAATTGGTTCCTTGCGGACTCCAACCCTATCCATGATTTATCGGCCCGGGAGGTTCTTTCTTGAAATCTTCCCCCGGATCAGTATATGGTCCTGTCTTTCTCTGTGAGCGGTATCTGCCAACTTGGCCTGGATGTAACGGATTTGTGCTTGACTGGGGTTTGTTGACTCAAAATTGAAAGGTTGACACCCCTTTGACTGTAAGGCAAAAATGAACGAAGGCACGGAATTCTTTGAATTCATTGTCTGAATACGGAAAATACAGATCGAAGGGGAGATTGGTTCATGACTTCACAAGACGATGTTTCTGCTATCGGAACCACCGCCGGAGTTGTCTGGAAAGAACTGCACCAGAATGGACCAATGACAGTCGCAGCGCTTAAAAAAGTTCAGAATTTAAGCGAATCCGAGGTCCAGAGGGCTATTGGTTGGCTGGCCCGTGAAGAAAAGATTCGCTTCGAGAAGCAGGGAAAAGGCGTCCTGATCGCTCTAAAATAACCTGAAAGGTAAAATGAGTGTCTTCTGTTGAGCAGTCGAGCTATGTGGCTCCGGATGAGCGTGGCTATTTTGGTGATTTTGGCGGACGTTTTATTCCGGAAACTCTCATGGGTGCCCTCAAAGAGCTTGAGGCAGCCTACACCGAGGCCAGAAGGGATAGTGAATTCCAGAAAGAGGTTTCAGACCTCCTGAAGCATTATGCCGGGAGAGAAACCCCCCTTTTTGAAGCCAAACGGCTTTCCCGTCATTATGGAACCGGCCGGATCGTCCTCAAACGCGAAGATCTGCTCCATACCGGTGCGCACAAAATCAACAATACGATCGGGCAGGGCCTGCTTGCACGGCGAATGGGAAAATCCCGCATCATCGCTGAAACTGGCGCGGGCCAGCATGGTGTTGCAACCGCCACAGTCGCTGCACTGATGGGTCTGGAATGTGTTGTCTATATGGGCCGGGAGGACATCGAACGGCAGAGATTGAATGTCTTTCGGATGAACATGCTCGGCGCAAAAATCCAGCCTGTCTACAGCGGTTCCCAGACACTCAAAGATGCAACCAATGAAGCCATTCGCGACTGGGTGACCCATGTCAGAAATACCCACTATATCATCGGTTCGGCAATCGGCCCGCATCCTTATCCGATGATGGTTCGGGACTTTCAGTCAGTGATTGGAAGCGAAACACGGCGGGAATGCCTGGAACGGTATGGACGGCTGCCTTCTCATGTCCTGGCCTGCATCGGTGGAGGAAGCAATGGAATGGGAATGTTCCACCCCTTTCTCGATGATGCCGAGGTTCAACTGATCGGGATTGAAGCCGCTGGCCTGGGACTCGAAACCGGAAAGCACTCGGCTTCGCTCACTCTCGGAACCGCGGGTGTATTCCATGGAAGCATGATCAAGCTGCTGCAGGAGCATGAAGGCCAGATCAAACTGGCGCACAGTGTGTCCGCGGGACTGGATTATCCAGGCGTAGGTCCCGAACATTGCCATCTTCACCAGACTGGCAGGGCGAAATATGTTTCGGTGACTGACCAGGAGGCACTGGATGCATTTCAACGCCTGTCTCAGCTTGAAGGAATTCTTCCGGCACTTGAGTCATCTCATGCCATCGCCTACCTCGAAACACTGATGCCATCGTTATCCGGGGATTCACTGGTGGTTTTGTGCCTGTCTGGGAGAGGCGACAAGGATGTCTACACAGTCGCCCATGAAATCGGGTATGAACTGAAGGTTTGACCATGAGCCGTATTCTTGAGCATTTTAACGCTTTGAAAAGTAAAAATCGTGTGGCCCTGGCACCTTACATCATGGCCGGTTATCCCGACCTTGCAACCAGTTTTTCCTTGATGAAGGCGGCAGTCGATGCGGGAGCGGATTTGATAGAGCTTGGGATGCCTTTTTCCGATCCCCTCGCCGATGGCGCCACTGTTCAGAAAGCCGGACAGGTAGCACTGAAAAATCCATTCTCACTTCGCCAGCTCCTCATGGAGTTCAAAACCAGAGGGCAGTCTCTTGGGATTCCTGTTGTAATCATGAGCTATTACAACCCGGTATATCAGCTGGGGCTGGAACGAACCTCACAGCTCGCAGCAGAAGCTGGCATCGCTGGATTCATTGTGCCGGATCTGCCATTGGAAGAATCCGGTCCCTTTCAGAATCAGTTGATTACCCATGGCATCGACCTGGTTCCACTGGTGGCGCCCACCAGCAGCCCTGAACGCATCCGTGAAATCGATTCAAAAACGACTGGAATGCTTTACTATGTCAGCCGGATCGGTACCACGGGTGCGCAAGCCAATCTTGATCCCCAGCTGTTCCAGTCACTCCGCGAATTTCGGCAGCTGGTTCGCCATCCTTATGTGGTTGGATTTGGGATCAGTACTCCGGAACATGCTCAAGCCCTCAAGGATTATTCCGATGGGATTGTTCTTGCCAGCGCCTTGATTGACCGCCTCGAGAAAGCCGGCCCTGATCGGTATGAATCTGTGGTTCAGGATTTCCTTGCGCCGATTTCACAGATTCTGGGGTAGCATCTCCTCCATTCCAGCCCCATAATTGGATTCAGTGAGACCGAAAAAGGAGTCTTGAAGCCTGTGAGCTGGTTCCGCAAACCACCCCGTTACACCGCAATCAATAAACCGGTCAAAAAGACCGATATCCCCGATGGCCTGTGGATGCGTTGCGAGAAGTGTGACGAAATGATTTTTAAAAAAGAGTGGGAGGACAATCTCAAGGTCTGCCCCAAATGCGGCTGCTATTCCCTGATGGGTGCCAGAGAGCGCTTGAGCTCGCTGATCGACGAGGGAACTTTTATCGAAACCGATGCCTCCATCAGTTCCATCGATCCTCTCCAGTTCCAGGGATATGCAGAGAGCCTTGCAAAAAGCCGCAAGAGAACCGGTGAAAAAGAGGCGATCATCGCCGGGAATGCTCAGATATCCGGGCATCCCTGTGAAATCGGGGTGTTTGATTTCAACTTCATGGCTGGAAGCATGGGGTCTGCTGTGGGAGAGAAAGTAACCCGGATTCTCGAAAGAGGGCGTGATAAGAGCCAGCCGGTTGTCATTATTTCTGCTGGAGGTGGGGGAGCGCGGATGCACGAAGGCATCCTCTCTCTCATGCAGATGGCCAAAACCAGTGCCGCTGTGGCACGGCTGAGAGACAACGGAATCCCCTTCATCTCAGTGATCACACATCCCACAATGGGAGGAGTGGCGGCATCTTTCGCCTCCTTGGGGGATATCATCATTGCTGAGCCGGGAGCATTGATCGGCTTTGCTGGACCGCGGGTCATCGAGCAGACAATCGGCCAGCGACTCCCGGATGACTTCCAGACCTCCGAGTTTCTGCTCAAGCATGGAATGATCGATATGATTGTCCCACGCCATGATCTGCGTTCAACCCTGGGGAACCTGCTCGGGCACCTGCGGAACTGACCTGTTGATCCCATGGATCGATTTCATTTAGAAAACAATCTGGAAAATCGCATGGTCTTTGGATATGATATACTTTAATAGAGTTGGTGCGGGACGGTTTTCGGAAGGAAAGGCGGCAAAATGAAGAAATCCGGCTTCACATTGATTGAATTACTCATTGTTATTGCGATCATCCTGATCCTGATAGCCATTGCGCTGCCGAATTTCCTCGAAGCCCAGATCCGTGCCAAAGTCACCAATGCCATGGCCGAGATGAGAAGCATCGAACCTGCCATCGCCTCTTACCTGCAGGATTGGAAACGTTATCCGCGTGATGGTTTCGAACTTCCCGCTTTTCCCGGGACATACCCGGAGGAGAATCCCCGCATCTGGGTCCAGCTCACCACTCCCATCAAGTACTTCGGACGCATCCCCTACGATGAATTCCATGTGGCCAACAAAGATACACAGGGAAATCAACGCAGTGAGAAAAACCAGACTTACCGGTACTATGGCGCCTGGTGGCGATGCCTCGCAATTGGAGGCAATCCAAAGAAAAATTCAGAAACATGCAGCAAACCCGAAGCCGAAAGAGATTTTGTCGGAAAATGGGTGATCTTCTCTCCCGGCCCTGACCAAGTTCACAATTATGGCGAATGGAGCATGTACCGCCCCTATTTAAGGACCGCCCCGTACCTTTACTCCCCAACCAACGGAACCACCAGCATCGGCGACCTGGTCAAGTGGGGGAGCTGAAATACTGCAAATTCCAATCATCGGTGTGCTGATCGCAGATTAATGATTGAATCTCCCCTGCTGCCGCATCATCAAAACTATATTGATGGCCGCTGGGTGGATGGCACTTCCGGCCGCCTGTTGCAGGTGATAAACCCGGCAACCGGAGAACTCCTGGCTGAAATATCCGAAGCCGGTCCGGGCGATGCAGCGCGGGCTATCGAATCTGCCGACAAAGCCTCCCGGGTTGAGCATTCTCTCGAAGAGAGAAGAAATTGGCTGAAAAACATTCACGAAGGGCTGACTGAATACCGTGAAGAACTTGCACGGATCATCACGCTCGAACAGGGAAAGCCTCTCGCCGAATCCCGGGCTGAGGTGGATTATGGTGCCGGGTTTTTCCGCTACTTTTCCGAACACATCGAGCATTTGAAACCGAGAGATATCTCTGTTCCTGGCCAACCCAATCAGTGGAGGGTCTATTATCGCCCGGCAGGCGTTGCTGTCCTGATCACACCCTGGAATTTCCCTCTGGCGATGTTTGGAAAAAAGTTTGCTCCATCCATCGCCACCGGCTGTGGTTCTGTCACAAAGCCGGCTTCACAGACCCCCCTCACGGCAATCGCTGTCCACACCCTGGCTGAACGCGCTGGCCTCCCGCCAGGTCAGGCTAATCTGGTGATGGGGCCTGGTTCCAGTCTTGGGCCGATGCTGTGCTCTCATCCATCGGTCCGGATAATCAGTTGTACAGGTTCGACTGAAACCGGAAAAACTCTGTTGCGGTTGTCAGCGGATCATGTCAAAAAGACTGCGCTTGAACTGGGTGGGAATGCGGCCTTCATTGTCCTCGAGGATGCGGACCTCGATGTGGCAGCCGATTCATTGATGATCAACAAGTTCCGTTGTGCTGGACAAACCTGTGTATGCGCGAACCGTGTCTTTGTTCATGAAACAGTGATTGCCAGTTTCCGGGAAAAACTTGTCGATCGGCTTTCAAAGCTGACAGTCGGTAATGGCATGGATCCCTCTGTGCAGATCGGTCCACTTATCGATTCGTTTGCATTGCGGAAAGTCAAAGAGCTGGTTGATGATGCCGTTTCTCAGGGAGCACGGATTACATTCGGAGCTCTTCCTGAAGTCCCCGGTGAACCCTGGGGGGCATTCTGTCCTCCCATCCTGCTCGAGGATGTCACAGATTCCATGGCCATCTGCCAGGAAGAAATTTTTGGGCCGGTGGTGTCCATCCTTGCCTTCAGAACCGAAGAGGAGGTAATCCGGCGCGCTGATTCGACCCCGTATGGCTGGCAGGTTATCTTTTTACAGGCAATGCCGGCCGGGCAGAACGCCTGGCTGCTCAACTCCGATGCGGCCATATTGGAGTGAATACCGGTTCCGGCCCGGTCCCTGATGCCCCATTTGGCGGAATGAAGCAGTCGGGATCAGGCCGTGAAGGCGGCTTGGAAGGATTGTTTGAATATACCGAGCCACAGACTGTCGTTTCCAGATCCTGAACCCACCCCAATCACGCTGCCTGACCGGATTTATTCTCGTTAATCTTTGAATGTTTGTGAATTTCCAGTGCTGCTCAAATCATCGAAACAAGTGATCATTGATCCTGTTTATGGGAGAAATTTTCCAATTGACGGTGTTCGGGAAAGCTGGTAGGAAAAGTTCCGGGAAACATTACATGGACTCACCGAATCAACCATCAGACACTAAAGATATCGCTCGATTCTCCATCTGGAAAATGCTCCTCTTTTCCTTGACCACCGTCTTCCTTCTTCTGGTGGTCGTCGAAGGGAGCTGGCAAGCGGCCTGTTATCTGGAGTGGGTGGACCCTCCCGCACGAAGCCGTGACCTTCGAGAAGAATGGCAATGGATCGAGATGCATCGCGATCTGGGACCAGGCGGTTTTTCGATCACTGCGGCACAATATGATCCTGAGTTAGGCTGGAAACCAACCCCAAACTACAAGGCAGATGGGATATTTATCAACTCCATGGGGCAGCGTGGAACCCGGGTTGTTCCCTATGAACGAACCCCGGATCACTTGCGTATTCTTTTCATTGGCGACTCCTATACCTTTGGCGCACAAGTCAAAGACAATGAATGTTTTTCAGAAGTTCTGAAGACTCGTTACCTTCCCGATGCGGAGACAATCAACTTGGGAGTGAGTGGGTATGGCACAGACCAGCAGATTCTTTTTTATGAACTTGAGGGAACTAAATACAAAGCGGATGTCGTAGTTTTAGGTTTCTTTGTTCACGACATATCACGTAATGATGGAGCATTCCGTTATTACGCTAAGCCGGAGTTTGAACTGGCTGATGGGAAACTGGTCCTTTCCAGTTCATGCATCATCAGCCCGACAGAGCTTCTTCGCCTTTACAACTCAGGAGAGCGTGCAATCCGTCCGCAGGGGTTCTGTATCAGCGAAGCCTTATTGAAATCCATCGATCAATCCGGACGGCGCCATATCGATGAATCCTCTTATGCCTGGAAAATTTCCGCAAAGCTGCTCGAGCGCTTCCAGGAGAAAGTTCTTCAGGATGGGGCGCATCCATTGCTCCTGATCATCCCTAATGAAGAAATCCTCACCGAAAAAGAAAGCCGTTCGGACCACATCACAAAGCTCCTGAGGGATAAAGCGGACGAGATCGGACTGGATTATCTGGACATGGGGCCGATCCTGCGTGACCAGCATCAGAAGGATCCGGCTATTCCTCTTTATGATGGCCACTGGACCATACGAGGCCATGAGGTGGCTGCAGAATCTTTATTCCGCACATTTGAAAAGCTGGGCTGGTTGCAGAGCCGCCTTGAGGATCAACATCCTCAGGGTTGATCCGGGATAGAGCCGGGAGTGATTCTGGAAACATGACAGTGATGAATGAGCCTGAACAAAAGCAGGGCGACCCCGAAAGATCGCCCTGGCAGAATCAAGTGTATTTTATTCAGTAAGGAAAATCCCCGGCTGGGGGATTTATCGCATTAGATATCAGGTGCCTGAAGTAAAATCAGGTCAGGTGATTTACCAACGGC
>LMZT01000177.1 GCA_001567115.1 Candidatus Hinthialibacteria bacterium OLB16
CCGGCTTGTCCGGGGCCGCCAACCGGCACTGCTTCCGGACATGCACCAGCAGGTCTTTGTAAGCGATTCCGTATTCACCCTCGGCATGGTGTGTTTCATAGCCGAGATACCACCCTTTGAAAGCGGGATGTGAGGCATATCTCGCAGCCAGTTCAGGGATCAGCGCCGTATTCGACTTCTTTTCTTTTTCCCAATCCACATTGACCCACCAGCTGGGGGAGGTGTGGGTTTCAAGAAAGACCTCCATCCCATTTTTTCTGCCTCATCCAGCAGGATCGGATAGGGATCCAGCGGCGCTCCCTGATTGAGTGCCTGAATAACCTGGGTTGTCGAACACAGCCACAGGTAATCGAAACCGGCGGATTTCTGGTAACGCACCTTGCTCACGCCAGAATGTTTCATTCGCTGTTCTCATATCAGCGTGAACCCACCACAGTCCACCATGAATTCGGCATTTCCGCATCGGTTTCATATCCCAGCTCCATCCCTCTGGCAGTAATGTCAACGGCAGGCTGGCAGCACCACTGGAGAGGATGGTGTGCCGCAGGAATCTCCGCCGGCTCAGGACATATCCTGTGTCTGCAGGCCTCTGACTGGTGTGGCTCTCCATTTTGTCGTTACGAATCGGCATCTGGCCTCCCCGGCATGAGCAGACTCATTTATTCGAAATGCCTTCATCTCGTGATTCGGCACGGCGCGGCAGAACCAGAGTGAATTCAGTCCCATGTCCATATTCCGACTGAACCGTGATCTCACCTCCCAGACGATGAATGATTCGCTGAGTTATGGCCAGCCCCAGGCCGGTGCCCCCCTGTCGTGTCGTATAAAAGGGTTCGAAAATCCTCGCCAGGGTTTCCTTCCCCATTCCACAGCCAGTATCCCGAATACGGATGATCCATTCCTCTCCATCCTTCGGCTCAAGCCGGGCTGTGACAGATCCTTTCCCGGAAATGCTCTGGACTGCATTCAACAACAGATTGACCAGCGCTTGAGTCAGCAGATTCTCATCGGTTGAAACAGGAGCCTGTGACAAGGTGGTTTCCAGGCGGGTCTCGATGGTATCGGGGGCCTGGTATGCCACCAGATTCAAACCACGCTGGACAACCTCGCAAAGGTCGATATCCACAATCCGAAGCTGCTCCTGGGAGGCAAACGCGAGCAGCTGCTTGAGGATCCTTTCGCAGCGTTCCGACTCGGATGCCAGCACCTCCGCTTCCTCGGAGAGCTCCGATCCGGCATCCAGCTTCTTGCGAAGGAAGTTCGCGCAGGCTTTTATGATTCCGAGTGGATTACCCAGCTCATGCGCCAGCCCCGCCGCCAGCCTGCCGACCGCCGCCAGCCTTTCCGTGGTCAGCAGCTGTGCTTCCAGGGATTTGTATTCGGAGATGTCTCTCAATAGAACCAGCCAGCCGAAACGTGTTTCCCCTTCACGGCCGATTGAAGCCGCACTGGCAACCATGGATCGTTTCTGTCCCGATTTCTCTTCGAGTGTCAGAGACACACTATCCACCGGCCGGTTGATTTGAAACGTATTTCCTCCAGCAGCCGTTCGATGGGGGTGGCGATCAGATCGGGGGTCAGATTGGCCCAGAAACGATACTCTCCCTCGCCGCCTTCCAGGGGGGACTGGCTGGGCTGGCGGAAAAAATGCGGAGGCTCCTGCCAGTAACGGTTCCAGGGGCTTTGGCCATACCCGCCTGATTCCACCGGCAGGCGGACCCCCATCAGCTTTCTCAGCAGGTCTTCAGCTGAACGGTTGCAGATTTTCAGCTGCTGGGAGGGGTCAAACACCATGACCGCATCGGTCATGCTCGAAAGCACCTCACGGTTCTGCTCGCTCTGATAACGAAGCCGCTCGTTGATTGCAAACACACGCGCCTGCTGGGATGCAAGCACCTGGACCAGAAACGAACTGGTCAGGATCACTGTCCAGATCAATGCGATCCGTAATACCACTGCTGAAATCACCTCGGGATCCGCTGCCTTCGCCACCGGAACCGCACAGGCCAGGTACAGCAGGGTCATCAGAAAATCAAACCCGAGCTTCTTGAATGGATGCAGAAACAGCGATGCAGTGCGGACCACAGGAAAGAAAAAAAGGACAAAGAAATGGCTCTCGAGATGGCCTGTCATCAAAACCATCAGGGCGACAAAAACGACATCAGCCAGGAGAGAGGCCAGGCTCCAGCGTCGGAAATCCCGGACCGGAATCTTCCGTCCGATGAACAGCCAGGAGAAAAACAGATTGATGGAGGCGTATCCACCCAGCAGGGTTGGGGCTTCCCATTTCTCCAGAAGGGATCGGTCTTCAATCAGGACCAGCGCCAGCGCCAGCAGAAGCACGATCCACTTGATCGGGATGACTGCACGCTGCTCGATGGAATAGAGCCAGTGGAGTGTCTCCAGGGAATCCCCACTGACTTTAACCGCTCCCTCGGAGGCCTGAGAGATCATCGGTCCGGCCCGCCTCCCCGGAGAGTCACAGGATGATGGCTCTCAGTAGTCGAGCATGTCATTGATTTCGTTCAGATACTCATCATTCCGGTCGGGGAGCTCATCATAATCCCCGGTCTGGAATTCGATCCGGTAAGGGGTGTTTTCATATTTCTGTCCATCCAGGGTCCGGATGGAAGAAGGGATCGTGATCCGGAATTTCCTTTTGGGTGAGACCTGGATCTGGATTTCAACCTTCTGCCCGAAAGCAGTCCGTTCCTGCCGAAGCACCGGAACCTCACCGGAGTTTGGAGTGATGCGGATCTTTTTCTTGAAGGGACCGCAAATTGATCGGCTGGTTCAGATCCAGCCAGATCGGCTCATCCGGTGCGAGAATGACCCCTTTCGAACCTGCTTCCGGACGGCTGCCGAGAATCCGTGGCCCTCCGGTCTTGAACAGCAGAACATAAGGCCTTTCCAGGCGATGCCCCTCTGTTGAAACCAGCGAGGTTCCGACCGTGATGGTGTAGCTGGTCTCAAACTGCACCTCCGGCCGTTCGGTACGAAGCAGATCGACTGTGATCAGGTCAGAATCGGGGGTTTCGATCCGTGCTGCAACCTGCGGGAAGACAGTGACCGCGCCTTTCAGGGCGCTGGGGATGAATCTTTCACTCAATCGGATTTCCACATGCACCCGGTCTGTTACCGGAACCTTGCGGGCATTCTGCCGCGGGTTGGTTTCCAGCACAGTCATGTAGATGGCCACTGGCTGGAGTGTGATTACCGGGATAGGTACATCCTCTCCATCATCCGGAACCTCGATTTCATAGGTGGCGGGTTCATACCCCTCCAGCGATGCTATCGCCACATATATACCGGATGGCACGGAATTGAATACAAAGGTCCCATCACGTCCGCTGATCGCAGTAAAATTTGTCCCTTCGAGGGATACCGGGATGCCAGGCTGCTCGCCTTTATCCGCCAGAATGACCTGGCCATAAACACGTGAGACTGCACCACTTGCCTGAGAGGCCCCGGGAACCGGCAGCTGGATCCTGGGCGCCTGGGTGAGCTGCCCGGCCGGAACAGTCAGATCCACCAGCTCCAATGGCTCATAACCTTCCGCTTCGGCACGCAGAGTCCTCAGGCCCGGTGGAACCGAAGAGATCAGATAGAGTCCTGCTGCATCGGTGGTGGCCTGGAGCGGCGGATCTACAATCCGGACAAGAATGCCGCTGTGATCCTGCCGGTCCGGGTAAAAGGCATACCCTTTTACAATTCCCGGGGCATTCGGATCGACAGTCGGTTCCGGTTGAACTGTTGGAGGAGCTGGCAGGGCGGTGGGCGAAGGGGTGGGAAGTGCTGGCTCATCGGTCACATCGTCGATGACATCGGTCGGGAGTGGGTGGGGGTGGGGGGAGGGTGCTGGCCTGCCTCAGTCCAGGTAACAGCCGGGGCAGCCTGACTGTTTTCCCGGCTTCAATCGTGACTGGTATTTGCAGTCTTGGTGGTTCATCCGGATAACCGAACAGAACCTGGTGGAGACCCGCTGGAATGTCAGCCAGGCGGAAGAAACCATCGGTCGCGGAGACAATCGAAGAGATCGAGGTTCCGAACAGACTGATCGTCACGGATGCCGCAGCCAGATCCTCCACCGCCACCTCTCCTTCGAGAGTTCCATCCCGGGGAATCGCGGCCAGATGGACGATTCCAAGGTCGATATGATCTCCTGGCTCGAGAGTGATCTTCCGTTCGCGAAAATCCTGATATCCCTCCTTGCGCGCCAGAAGTTCATAGGTTCGTGCAGGAAGATTATCGAAAATTATGTGTCCATCACTGTCGGAATAGCCACGGTAAGCGGTGCCTGGCAGGACCACTTCGACCCCCTCGTTGTTGGTGCTCCCATCCAGATGAAAGGTTGCCGAAAGACTGGCTTCATCGGTGGGCAATGGGGAATCCATGCATCCCTCAATGCAGAGGCTGGCGCCCAGGACTGTCAGGGCAGCCAGTGAGCGGACCATGCAGGCTCGATGCCACAACCGAATCTTCGACTTCCATTGCATGGGGCGGTCAATCCCTCCTCTGGTCATTGGCGCACTCAGGCCACTCTCTAGACACAAGGCCTTATGGCGTATTCAGGAACCTCGATGTTTTCCGGAAGTTCGAGAACCTGGCGGATTGCCAGCGCTGCGATCTCCGGAGACATGAGCCTCTTTGCCGGGGGGCGCTGGTCGGCTGGAGTTGCATCCCAGAATGAGGTTTCCATTCCCCCCGGGCAGATTGCCATGACCCGGATCCCATATCTGCGCGCCTCCATGGCCAGGGCACGGCTGAATCCCATCACTCCCCATTTTGAGGCACAATAGGCGGTTTCTCTCGGCTTGCCTTCACGGGCGGCGGTCGATAAGACATGGATAATGGTGCCGGCAGCTTTCATCCGCATCCGCTGGTAAACCGCCTGAGTGACATAAATCGTCCCTTTGAGGTTGGTATCGATCATTTCATCGATTTCACCAACCGTCAGCATCTCGAGGGGGTTGTATCTGCCCACTCCGGCGCAGTGGATTAAGACATCGATGTTTCCCAGCTCCCCTTCGGCGCGGGCCACCATTTTCTGAACTGCCGCAGAATCCGTGATATCCGCTGGGAGCGCCACCGCGGAGCCTTTCTTCCCCTGAATCGACCGTGCTACCTCATTCAGCTCTTTTCCGGTCCTCGATACCAGCCCCAGCCGGCACCCGCAATAGGCCAGCGAGAG
>LMZT01000178.1 GCA_001567115.1 Candidatus Hinthialibacteria bacterium OLB16
AGCAGTGGGAGGGATCGGCATTGCTGGAAATGGAGCTGGCTCCCTCACGAACGGTTCCTATAATCCATTTTCCATCATGGCTGACCGCCCCGACTGCTGGTGAAAACAGGGCTGGCTGCTCGAATAATGTCCATCCCGACTGGATCATTTCTGGACTCAGATCCTGTGAAGGAGATCCGGCAAGGGACAATATGTTCCTGGAATGGTTCCCGGCAATATCCGCCATTCGATGAATTCCATCGAGGGAGTGGAAAAAGATTCGTGGCAGGAAATCTTCAGCGGGTCCGCCGAAAATTCCTTCATAGAGTTGCAGGCATGGCCCAATATCCACACGGGAAGGAGGAGTGGATTGTTCATGCGGCCATATTGTGTAAACCACATCGATCTTTCGAAGGATGCAGTAAATTCGGCAGCGAGAGTCCCTTCAGGGCGGTCGATCTGGCAGGACCAGGTGCCCATCTCGGGATTGTTCCGCCAGTTCAGTTCCATGCCTCCCAGTTCCTGCGGAGTTCCACTCAAAGGCGGGAAGGTTGTCCATTCGGGGCCCCAGAGGACCGCACAGACATCGGGATCGCGCGGGTGTGATATCCTGAGGCGGGTCCCTCCGGGTTCCGGGACCAGAGAGAGCCTGCGGTCTTCCATCCTTTCCAGCACTTGAGCCAGGGCTTCATTCGGCTGAAACAGGCGCTCACCCGGCCGGTGACGCAGATAAAACGGAGGCATTCATTGAAGTAGACCAGGCCCTCCGGGGGACTGCTGCCCAGATCGATTTCACCTTCAGAATAATCCCGTGCCGGATCACGATCTTCCGGATGACGGTATAGGTTCGACAGTCCGGTCGCATCGGTCACTGTCCCGGCACTTTTTTCCCAGCCGGACAGACGGCTCATGAGGGTCCCTGTCCTCAAAAAAACCAGAATCCGGTTCTGGAGGACTTTCTCGACTGCATCCAGAAGCTTACCCGGAGGATTGGATACCGAAGGAGCAGACTGCATCACCCGGCACAGCTGCCAGGCATGTTCCATCCCCTGAGATACAAGGCAGGAAGTTGAACGGGGGTGAGGATAACGCCACCCGCCGACCGGGTCGATCGAATCCGCCTGAAAAACGGCCACCGAATGAACCAGTTCTGATAACCGTTCTTCCTCCGGAAACAGATCCAGCAATCCCGGAAGCCCGGTGAGGGCATAGCCAAGGATATAAGGTTTGGCAAAGGGATGATTGTATCCAACCTGATCCTCATCGATGAACGGCAGATCGGCCACAATCGGCTGGCAGGACTGCGAAAACAGTCCCTGGCCGTTCATGCAGGTCCGAAGTTCACGGAACAACCGGAGGGCATCCTGTGTAAATTGTTCCTCACCGGTCCATTCGGCACTCCGGAGCAGGTCTTCCACCAGCCCGATATTGCGCGGTTCTCCAGGTGGACAGACAGCATGGACCTGGCTGCGCACATAGTCCGCCTGGGCTGTGAAGGCCGACGACATGCGTGGGTCACCTGTTTCCTCATACGCCAGGTAAAAGGAGGCAAACCCTTTGGTGCAGAAATGTGAAGCGAAATTGCTGCGCCACATGAACGACTGATCTGCCTGATGAGCCTTATCTCCTGCAGCGTTGGAATTGTTATAACGTGTGCCGCCGAAAGTCTCATCCCTGCCCCACCAGATCGACAGGTTGTAAAAGTTCCGGCACCAGTCCAGTGCAAGGGTTCGCAAACGCGGGTCTGCTGTCTGTTCGTATTCACGAAAGATCGCCAGGCAATGGTTGAGGCGGTTCATGCCGAAAATCGAGGGATGCGCATCCTGCTGGAAGTGGGTGACATTGCCAAAATCATCCCCCCGCAAAGCCGAGTCCAGGATGGCATCACGGTGGAAGTCCATGATTTTTTTCAAAATGGGTCTCTCTCCCTCGATGCCACTGTGGGAAGCCCCTCCCTCGCCATGGTCCGCGGCATTGGAAATGGTGACGTGCTGGAGTGGTTCATCGAGGTGGTTCCATTCCACCTGGCCAGTAGCAGAAACCACAAAGCCGGCGGTTCGCCAGGCCATTGGTTGATGGGGAATCCGATCATTCTCAGAGGCCCTGTTGTAAGTGGCTCTCACCCCGGCAGGCAGCTATCCAGCTGGACCATTCCCTTGCGTAAAAAATGTGCTTCAGGAAAAGAGAGGGTACCTTTCCCGAATGGAATCGAGAAAGGTTCACCTCCCTCGAACAGCATCAGCGCCAATGCACCTCCAATTGAATACCCATTTTCCTCCGCCATGGGATCGACCAGCTCCCCCTGCTGGACATCCCACCCCAGACCCGGGCAATAACCATCAGTCACCGCAACCCTTTGAAGATGGATTCTTGCGGAGACTGTGCCGAGGTTATCCATCTTATATTCCAGGATGCGTGGCCACCTTGCATCCGGGTAGAGAAACCGGATCCAGTGGTAAAAAGGACCGGTTTCCACAATTTCGATCCTGGGGGGAGCGGAAGATTCCCGGGTGGGTGCAATGAGTGTGGCTTTCCAGGCCTGGCTGTCGACGATACGAAAAGATAAGGCCCTTTCTGTGAGGGTCAGCTGCCGGTTCATCCAGGAGATTTCCCATGTACCAGAAGCAGATTCCGTCATGCTGAACACTGGCTGGATGTCTCTGGCTTTCGAAATAACTAATTTTAAGGAGAAGGCGTGTGGTTCCAGTGAATGAAAATGAAACGGGAAGGTGAGGATGGCTTGTCTGACACATCGTGGCAGGCAGGGATGCAGAGTGAGAATCCGAACCTGGGGCAGCAGGATTGTGGATTTGTGATGGACTTCGAGTTGCAGCCCCTCAGGGAATGCCCCGGCAGAAAAAGGCAGTGAAATCCGGACTGCCTGTGTTCCAGTGGCTGTCGGAGTGACTGAAAAAGATGGAAGCGGGTTTATCTCCTGACAGATATGGCTGGAAGACCAGGGAAGTTCCTGCATCTGGAATCGCTGGACCCACCACTTTTCAAATTCCTTTGAATCTGGCTCTGGCTCGCAGAGGCCTCTCCCTCCGAAGAAAAAACAGATCCCAAGAAAAATGACACAGGATTTTCGGTAAAGGTCTCTGCTCATGGAGTCCTTCCTTTGAATCGGTTTCCGGGCAACCGGTGCTCCCATCCGGATCACGCTCAGGAAAGGAGCTGAATTCCCCTCCGGGCCATCTCCAATGCTTCTTCAAAAAAAGCAGATAGCGTTCGGCAACCATCTTGTGTTGCTCACGAGTTCGTTTTTCGGGTTCCGGCAAATCACCCTTATGGAGGAAATAGAGAGACTTCATGACCCCACGGTCGATCAGCATCTGAATCTTTTTTGATTGTCTGACCTGGTCGAACAGCCGGAACAGCATGTTGAACCGGCTCTGGATATCTGAATCAGCCAATTTTTCCCAGCTCAGATCTGCGGCAAGCCGTTGGGATTGAGTGACTCCCTCAAGAAAGGCGTTTTCTGCCATTTTCAAGGTATGGCAGATCTCTGAAAGAAACGATTGATACTCCTGCCGGAATTGGATACCGATCGGTTCGAGGTTGTGGGAACTCAGGAATCCCTCGAAGGCAGGAAGCTGATCCACTCCAAGGTCATCATAGATCTGGTCCAGCGTTGAGATGTGGGCGCCCTGGATCAAGGCCCCTCCTTCTGTGGCATTGAGGGTCTTTTTTCCACTTCGGGCAATATCTTCTTCGAAGCGCTTGAGATAGGCATACAATGTCTGGGTTGTCGGGACAAAGCCCCCATCATTCGCGGGTACCTGAAGGATCGGGACCTGCTTCAACCCATCCGGTTTCAATGGATCTTCCCAACGGCCCCCGCCTTGTGGATCAGGCTCATACCGACCCTGAAAAGCGGCTCCATCGGCATGGGTCGCCCCACCTTGTCTTTCGAACGAAAGATCCTGTCCGATAAGGATAATCGGCTCGGCGCCATAATAAGCCAGCAGCAGATAAGCCGCCTGGGCGACAGTCAATCCTTTGGTGAGGCCTTCCAGCGGGCCAATGGCGTCCTCCAGCCAGGAATAGACCATTGGCTTTTTGTTCCCCACAAGAAAGCATGGCCCCGGGTAGGGTTTCAGCACTGAAGGAGTGACTTCGAGGTCAAAAGCCAAAGGAATTTTCTCGAGGTTGATCACACCCTCGAAATGCTTAGCGGATAATCCCAGGCCATCGATCGAAACAACCAGGTCCGGAGTGATCCCATGCTTCTGCAGGATGCGAAGCGAGGTATCCACCGAAATAATCGGAATCCTCCCCTTGGCGCGATGAAGTTTATGAACATTGCGATTCAGGCTGGGCCCGGCACTGACCATGATGGCAGGACGATTCGCGATCATGGATCCGATATCTCGAAACAGGAATGCCTCCCCCAGGGAAGACAAGTTGGCCAGGATATTGGACTGAAAGAGGGGGCCGCGCTGGATGCTGGTCAGCATCTCGGCGGTCCATTGGCGGATCAGGTCCCGGACATTTTCCTGGCGCTCCCGATACCACTCCGGTGCGACCTGAACCGCTGGTCCATATTCCACGACTTCAATCCCATCCACGATGATCTTCTGGAATCCACCCGCTGTAATCCTCCGGAATTCGAGCTCACCAATGCCTACCATGAAAGCGATACGGGGATCCGCCAGAACCTCACTCCAATCCGCTCTTTCCAGCATGGCTTTGAACAAAGCGGGAGAGGATTCGAAACACCACAAAGCTCCGACTTTTTCACGATACAGGTCCAGAAATGCCTTGAGCGGGTATCCAAGTCCCAGGCCGAACAGGGCAACCGACTGGGATGGGTTCATTTTGAGTTCCTGCGCCCACAGCATGGCATCGCGCCGGGGATCCCGGCTGCTGTGGATCCTTTTGGTCGTCCCATCTGGATGGACGAAAGCGGCTGTGAGATCCCCATTCGATGCAGGTATAATGCGGACTTGTGCATCCGCAGCAAGATTCTGGATCAGTTCGGCCAGCCGGGCATCCCTCTTTTCAAGGGCAGCGAGATTCTTCAGCAGGAAGGATTCACCAGTCATCATGGCCATATCGCCCGTCATTTCTCCCGGGATAATTCGGCATGAAAACCAAGACTGCGGAGAACCGTTATGTCCGATTCTCTGAGGACAGGACCAGCGATTGAATAATTTCCAAATTCACGCCGTATGGGATAGTCTTTTCGCAACCGGTCGAATGCTAAACCGAGCGGGTCTCCGGAAAGCCTCAGCAGGGTGCGCATCCGGGCATCATCCTCCAGGATGGGACAGGCTCCCACAACTGCTTCCCGGATGGCCTGTCTTCCGCAGGAATCCACCTGAATCACCGGTTGGGATGGTTTTTCAACCCAATTTTCATCCCATGTGAATGGGTGGCCAGTAAATCTGGCGAGGGCTTCGGCCATCATGCGTGTTCCGGCGACTTTGCCATCATACGAATATCCTGCGATGTGGGGAGTCGCAATGAATACCCTTTCGAGCAGCTGGTGATTGGGTTTCGGCTCGCCTTCCCACACATCGAGAACCACCGGACCCAGGGAATGATTTCCGATTCTGCCAAGAAGCGCTTTCCCTTCGATGACACTCCCTCGTGAGGTGTTGATGACCACTGCGCCCGCCTTGAGTGAAGCGATATTGTCTGAAGACAGGAGATGGTATGTGGGATGAGGTCCTTCACGAGTCAGGGGTGTATGGAAGGTCACCACATCGGATTGATCCAGGATTGTTTCCAGGCTGACAAAATCTTTCAGCCCTTCTTTTTCCACCCGCGGGGGGTCACAGCACAGAACTTTCATCCCAAGTATTCGGGCATATTGGACCACCCGCGAGCCGACATTTCCCACGCCAACCACGCCCAGAGTCTGCCCTTCGACAGAGATTTGCCGCATTGACTCAATTTCGAGCAGGGCGGCAACCACATACTCGGCCACCGAGCAGGCATTGCACCCGGCCGCATCGGCAAAGGCAATCCCGGCCTGCCTGAGCCACTCAAGGTCGATATGGTCTGTCCCGATGGTTGCGGTTCCGACAAACCTGATGCGTGATCCCTCAAGCAGGGATCGATCCACACGGGTGATCGATCGAACCAGGAGAGCATCCGCATCCTGAATTGACGCTGAGGAAATCTCCCTTCCAGGAGCCAGGCGAATCTCCCCAAAACAACCGAGAACCTCTTGAGCAAGCGGAATATTCTGATCGACAAGGAGACGAAGCGGGGAGTCCATGAATCAAAACACCTTAATGTCTGAGATAAGCGGAATGAATCCCTTCCGTTGACAGTGAAGAAGCCCACCGTATAATTTCGTAAATGTATCTAAATTCTAATTCAGAGGTTCCATGTTAACAGACCAGGTGTTCGAAATCCTCCTTGATGGCTTGAATTTTATTCTTGTTTTGGGAATAGCGGTTGTTATTCATGAAGCAGGGCATTTCATTGTGGCGCGCCTTTCCGGAATCCGGGTCGAGAAGTTTTCGATCGGATTCGGAAAACCACTCGCCAGCATTCGCCGTGGCGAAACAGAGTATATCCTCGCCCCGATTCCAATGGGGGGTTATGTCAAACTGGCGGGAGACAACCCGGCGGAAATAACCGGAAAACAGGATGAATTCTATTCAATTTCACCCTGGCGAAGAATTCCGACTGTCATTGCGGGTCCTGGGGCAAATATCATCGGGGCGTTCCTGATCCTGTTCAGCCTGGCCTACCTGTTTGGCACACCCTATGATTACAATATTGTTGGTTCGGTCATCCCTGGCAGCCTGGAAGCCAAAGCCGGGCTTCAGAAGAACGATGTCCTGCTCTCGGTGAATGGCATCGAAGTCCGGACTTGGGATGAATATCTCGGCGAAATCCAGTCTTTGAGGAAATCGGGGAAAGAAGCGGCCTCGGTTGAAGTCCGGCGTGGAACCAAAACCCTTTCAGTTTCATTGCCGGTCTCGATGAAAGAGATCGATAAATGCCTGGTTCTTTCATTTGTCGATCCGGTCGGACCTGGATTTGCCGCAGGCCTGGAGACCGGTGACCGGATTCTTTCCATTGACCACCAGTCTCCAGATACATGGTCAAAATTCCGGGAAATTACCACAAACCTCCTTGAAGAAACTCCACAGGGTCCAGTCCCCAGAACTGTTTCCCTGTCGTGGCAGAATACGAATGGTGAAATCAAATCCGCCTCGATTACTCCCGCTCTGGTCAAGAATGAGACCGGTGAACACACAGCTCTTCTGGGTGTCGGGCAGGCCGCTGTCGGGATCTCTCCCAAAGTCCCTCCTGTTGTCGGAAGGATCGCACGCGGTTATCCGGCAGCGGATATTGACCTTCATCCCGGCGACCAGATTGTGGCGGTGAATGGGAATCTGGTGGAAACCGCTGAGGAAGTTGAGCGAGCCATATCCTTCTCCTATAAAAAGGTTGAACCTGGCACTGAAGAAAAACCGGAGCCGATCCCGGTTGAGGTCAGCTGGATCAAGCCCAAGGGAGAGGAAGTCCATACCGCGACCATCACCCCCCAGGTGGAAATGTCACCCTTCCGGAGCGATATCGGGCTTCAGCTGGCACGTGAATTTCCTCTCGCCCGGGTAGGGATATCTTTCGAGGAACCGACACGTGCGCTCGGTTTTATGGACAGTATCGGTGAGGCGGTCGATGAGACAATCAATGCCTGTGCGGAGACCTGGTTTGTCCTCAAGGGCCTGTTCACCGGCCAGGTCAACCACCGTCTGATTGGTGGCCCGGTCGCGATACTTCAGATTTCGGCTCGTGTCGGGAAAGAAGGGCTGCGCCGCCTGTTGTGGTTCTGCGCATTTCTTCAAGTGAACCTTGCCCTACTCAACCTGCTTCCAATTCCGGTCCTGGATGGCGGCCACCTGGTCGTCGCACTGTGCGAGGGAATCAGCCGCAGAACCTTCTCATTGAGAACCCGGGAGGTGATTCAGTACATCGGGCTGGTCATCCTGCTGCCACTGTTCATATTTGTGTTTATCAATGATTTTGCACGCATTGGTCTGTTCAAATGGATTAAGGAGCTAATGTCTTGAGCCTGCTTGCTCGTTCTTCCGAAGCGTTTTCTCCAACACTCAAAGAGATTCCAAAAGATGCTGAAGTAGCAAGCCACATTCTCATGCTGCGTGCCGGGATGATGCGGATGCTGGCATCCGGGCTTTACACCTATCTGCCCCTTGGGTTGCGGGTGATTCAGAAGGTGGCTGATATTGTCCGTGATGAAATGAACCATTCGGGAGCGCAGGAAATCCTCATGCCGACTCTCCAGCCCGATACCCTCTGGAAGAAGACCGGGCGCTGGGATGACATGGGGCCTGAGCTGATGCGCCTGACAGATCGAAATGAGCGCGAATTCGTTCTCGGTCCAACCCATGAAGAGATTGTTACTGCCCTGGCGGCCGATGGGATCACTTCTTACCGGGAACTTCCAAAAAACCTATACCAGATTCAGACCAAATTCCGGGATGAAACACGGCCTCGTTTCGGAGTCATGCGGGCACGCGAATTTATCATGAAGGATGCGTATTCCTTCGACCGCAATGAGGATGAATGCGACCGCAACTACTGGGTCATGTATCATGCTTATGACCGGATATTCAAACGCTGCGGTCTGGAAACCCGGGCAGTATCGGCCGATACCGGACTCATCGGCGGGAAATACTCGCATGAGTTTATGGCTCTGGCGGAAGCCGGAGAGGCTGAAATCGCCATCAGCCCCGGGACCTCCTTTGCGGTCAACCTCGAAATATGCCCGACTGTTCCCCCCACAGAAGGTAAACCCGATCCAGCCAGCCCAGCCTGCGAACCGGTCGATACACCGGGAAAAGCCACCATCGAGGAAGTCACAAAGTTCCTGTCAAAAAAATCCACCGAGCTGGCGAAGACCATCCTGTTCCAGGGCCAGGACAAAGTGGTGGCAGTTCTGGTACGCGGGGACCGCGAAGCCAATCCTGTCAAAGTCGGGAGAGAAATGGGATGCCTGGTGGACCTTGCACCTGCAGATACGGTGACAAGACTGACACGAGCTGCTGTGGGTTATGCCGGCCCGGTTGGCCTCGATCCGGGTGTGGAAATCTGGGCTGATTATGAAGTTATGGCTATGCCCGAAATGGTGACTGGCGCCAACCAGACAGACAGGCACTTTGTTCATGTGGTTGCAGGAAGGGATTTCAAACCCAGCCGTGTCCTGGATCTGCGGTGGGCGGTGGCGGGCGATGCGTGCGAAGCCGATCCAGCCCGCTCCATCGAGATTGTCCGGGGAATCGAAGTCGGACAGGTATTCAAGCTGGGAACCAAGTACAGCACCTCGCTGAATGCCACATTCCAGGATGAAGATGGCGGACAGAAGCCCATGATCATGGGTTGTTACGGGATTGGGGTCACAAGGACTGTCGCCGCAATCATCGAGCAGCATCATGACGATAAAGGGATCTGCTGGCCGGCAACCGTCTCACCTTATGATGTCCATGTATTGTCTCTGGGAGCACATCTGGCCGAAGTTGTGCGTGCCTGTGACAAGCTGGCAGAGCAGCTGGTTCAGGCTGGACTGGATGTTCTGTATGATGACAGAGAGGAACGCCCAGGAGTCAAATTCAAAGATGCCGATCTGATCGGCATTCCTGTTCAGGTTTCGATTGGCCAGAAATCTCTGGCGCGTGGTGTGTGCGAATTAACCTGCCGTGAGACAGGAAACCGAATCGAAGTCCCGTTGGATGAGGCGGTCGAAAAGATTCTTGCTGCCCGGCAGGAAGAATTGAAACGTTGGAACCAATAAAGGACAATACCGGGCAATCTGAATCTGTCAAAGGCCCGAAAAACTCATGCTCTACCAGATGCGAAACATAGATGGCTCCATGGTGGTCGAAGTGACCGGTGAATTGGATGTTGCCGGCTCAGCTGAATTGACCGAATTCATAAACAATACTTTGAAGAAATTCCCGAAACGAGTGATTCTGAACCTCGATGGTGTGGGATACATGGCTTCCAGCGGACTGGCCATGCTGGTCGCGGTTCTCAAGAAATCACGCGAAATGCGGGTGATGTTTGGCATCTGTGGCTTATCGCCAGTTGTCCGCCACTCCATCGAAGTTACCGCCCTCCATGAGATATTGCCGATTTTTTCGGATGTCACCGAAGCAATCCGAAAACTGGCTTGAACTTCCGGGAGATTGCTCCCGGTATTCTTGGTTTTAGTGTTCATGCTCTGTGCCATCACTCGAGGAGGTGCATCTTATGAAATCATTTTTATTATTATCCTGCAGCTGCTGCCTGCTTGCTGTTTACGCACTGGCCAATACCTTGGATCAACCCATTCAGCAGGATCTTTCCAAAGCTGTGGTAGTTCTCCCGCATGGCGAGGTTCCCTCTTCGATGAGTGCCGCGGCAGAAATGCTGTCGATAGAAACCGGGAAGCGCTGTGGAAAACCTCTCGCCATCAAGACCGGCAACGATGCAGCTGCCTCTGTGCCGCGGATCATCCTCACCTTGCGGGATCAGATCGAAAAGAACCACCCCGATGCACCTGCTGAAATCCTGTCAGGGACCGGAACATCTCAGGCTGAAAAAATTTCAGATCGTTTCTCATCAATCGACACCCGAGGTGTGGATTGTCGGCGATGATGGCAGAGGGGTGCTGGCAGGTGCAGGCTATCTGCTGCGAAAGATGGCCTGGAAAAATGGCCAGGCCTTATTTCCAGTGCCGTTTGAGTTTTCATCCAAACCAGTCCTGTCACCCCGCGGGCATCAGATTGGTTTCCGCCCCAGGGCCAACAGCTGGGATGCCTGGACGACAGAGCAGATGGAAACATATATCCGTGAAATGGTCATTTTCGGAGCCAATGCCATCGAAAACATCCCTTTCCAGGATACCGACCCCTCGCCCTTGATGCGCGTTTCCCGTGAGGACATGAACAAGGAAATGAGCCGGATCTGTGCAAAATATGGAATCGAATACTGGGTCTGGACACCAGCGGAATTTCCACTTGACGATCAAGCCAAAAGAGATGAACTGCTCGAGGAGCATGAGGCTTTTTATCAATCCATCCCACGATTGGATGGTGTGTTTGTTCCCGGGGGTGATCCCGGAGACAATCCGCCCAACCTGGTGCTTGCGCTTCTGAAAGATCTCTATGAAAGACTCCACCGGTATCACCCCGAAGGAGGGGTATGGATGTCGATGCAGGGATATGACCCGAAAGAAGTGGACCAGGTTCTGGAATACCTGCGCCTTGAAAAGCCGGATTGGATTCGAGGGATTGTTGCGGGTCCATCCAGCCCTTCCATCCCAGAAATTCGCCGGCGCCTCCCGGAGAAATATCTCATACGCGATTACCCGGACATCACTCACACAGTCCGCTGCCAATACCCTGTCCCCTGGTGGGACAATGCTTATGCACTCACACTGGGACGGGAGTGCATCAACCCGAGGCCTGTTTTTTACACACGAGTGGTTCGATATCTGACCCCGTTTCTCAATGGGTTCATCTCCTATTCGGATGGGGTCCATGATGATGTAAATAAAGCCCTCTGGAGTTTGCTGGGCTGGGATCCCAACCTGACTGAGAGAGAAATCCTGAAAGACTACGCCAATTTCTTTTTTGGAACTGATGTGGCAGAAAAGGCAGCGGATGGAATCTTCGCGCTTGAAAGAAACTGGGATGGAGTCCTGCTGAAAAATGGATCGGTGGATGCCACCCAGGCTTACTGGAAATCGCTTGAGGACCAGAACCCACAACTGGGTGATAACTGGCGTTGGCTGATGCTGGTGTTCCGTGCGCACTATGATTATTACATCCGCCACCGCCTGATCTTTGAAACCGATCTCGAGAATCAGGTCAACCATCTGCTCGCACAGGCTCCCCAGCTGGGTTCGGAATCAGCCATGAACCAGAGTGAAAGAGTTCTGAAAAGGCAGGATACTGAAACACCCAATCCGGATATCCGCAAACATATCGATGAACTGGCGGAAAAGCTGTTTCAGACAATCCAGCTTCAAACCAGTGTCCCGAAGTACAAGGCCAGCGGCGCTGAGCGTGGTGCGTCCATGGATTTCATCGACCGCCCCATCAACAACCGTTGGTGGCTCGAAGATGAGTTTAAAGCCATTCGTGCCATGCCCAATGAAGCCGACCGCCTGGCGCGCCTCAAAATTATCGCTGAATGGGAGAATCCGGGTGAGGGCAGCTTTTATGATGATGTCGGTGAGCTCGGGAAGTCCGAGCATGTTGTCATGGGTGAGAGTGTCAACACCGACCCGACCATGGAGCGAAATCCGCCGCCGACATATCTCTGGTGGGACAGCGGCATGAGCCGCCGCCGGCTTTCGTGGCCATCATTCCTGGACTGGCCGAATGCCATGCGTTATGAAGGGCTGGATCCGCAGGCTCATTACACCATACGGATCACCGGCCAGAAAGACTGCTTCCTGCGAATCGATGGGAAGCCCGCCCTCCCAAGCCGTTACTCAACAAACATCGGTGAATTTAAAGAGTTCCCGGTTCCGCAAAAGGATCTGAAAGATGGGGTTCTGATTCTGACCTGGGATCCCATGGATGAGGAGATGCTGAACTGGCGTCAACGGTCTCATTTATCGGAGGTCTGGCTGCTCAAAAACAATAACCACTGACCACCCGAAATGACTGGGCCGGGCACAGCGCCGCAAGGTTATCCTGAGTGAAAAAGCATGATTTTCTGAGATCAAAAGCTTGACCTCTGCAAACAGGGATGATAGCGTTATTCAACGTTGGTCGAAAATCAGGTTCATTGTTGAAAGTGAAGTTCTCCTTGAATCCTTCCCCAAAGAGTTGAATACCCTGAAGCAGGTTGTAATTCATATTGAATAATCCGATGGGTTCATGCACATGCGAGTATTCCTTTTCAACTGCATCCTTCGTTTTCAAAACTGACCAGGAAAGAAGGTGACAATCCAATGGAATCAGGAACCGTCAAATGGTTTAACGACAGCAAAGGTTATGGCTTCATCGCTCGCCAGGGGGGTGAGGATGTTTTCGTCCACCACACCATGATCCTCGGAGATGGCTATAAGTCACTGACTGAAGGCGATAAGGTCGAGTTTGAAGTCACCGAAGGGAAGAAAGGCTTCCAGGCCTGCAATGTCCGCAAGCTCTAAGAATTTCTTTCAGCTGCACAGCCACCGAATTCAAAGCCCCGTCAGGAAAGACCTTCCCGGCGGGGCGCATTAATTTTGCACAATGCCATCCAATGCCCGGGATCTGATCCTCTCCTGGTTCAAAGAGCACGGTTTCGATCGGGCGGGGTGTGCCCGGGTGTCTTCAGTCAATGCCTCCACAAAAGCGGCTTACCTGTCCTGGCTGGATCGGGGATATCAGGCTTCGATGGGTTACATGACCCGGAATGTCGATAAACGCCTCGACCCATGCCTGCTTCTTCCCGGAGCGAAATCAGTTCTGGTCGGATTGTCCAATTACTGCACCCCCGGCAGACCTCCGTCAAACCAGCCTGGCAAAGTGGCAATGTATGCCGGGCAACGCGATTACCATAAGACCCTGAAGAAAGGGCTTAAGAAGATCGCAGACCGGATCCGAGCCGAATTTCCTGAAGCTGACACATGGATCGGAGTGGATACCGCTCCTCTTCTCGAACGATACTGGGCGCAACAGGCAGGACTGGGATGGATTGGAAAAAACACACTCCTGATTAACCGCAGCCTCGGATCCTGGACATTCATCGGATGCCTGCTGACAACTCTCGAAATCGAACCGGATCCTCCCTATGGAGATTATTGCGGGAGCTGCACACGCTGCCTCTCCGCCTGCCCTACGGGTGCTTTTGTCGAACCACATGTTCTGGACAGCAGGAAATGCATCAGTTACTGGACCATCGAGCATCGCGGTGAATTTGAACAGAACACTTTTCCAGGCACACATGGCTGGATCTTCGGATGCGATGACTGCCAGACTGTGTGCCCGTGGAACCGCTTCACAAACCCTACAGGCCAGCCTGATTTTCAACCAATCCCCTGGACCCGGCCGCCACGTCCTTTTAGAGTGGCTCCAGTGGACACCCGAAGAATGGGAGCAGGCGGTGACCGGCACCGCGCTCAGGAGAACCGGTTATGAAGGGTTTAGACGGAACTGCCAGTCGGTTCTGGATCAAGCCGGAACCAGTTCTCAGCCGGAGGCCACAACCGCATAATCCGGAATCATGTCTGGATATATCCAGGTGGTATTCAACCACCCCCTTCGAGATGAATTCACCTATAAGAAACCCAATGCGTGGGATGATCTTCCATTAGCCGGTTCACGCATCCTTGCACCATTTTCGAACCGCCCCCGGCAGATCGGTTTTATCACCAGCCTGTCAAACACTACTGATTACGATCCTGCCAGGATTAAAGAACCGGATGATCTTCTCGATGAAAGCCCTGTCATAACCGGGAATCTGATGGAGCTGGCTCGCTGGATCACCGATTACTATTTCTGTTCGATGGGGGAAACCCTGTTTGCCGCTTTTCCATTCGGATCTCGAACATCAGTCAGGCAGGAGCAGGTCTATATCTGTGGACCATCCTACGAGACAGTTTATAAGCAGCCAAAGCTCAGCCCGAAGAGGCGTCAGGCTCTCGAGCTCTTTGCAGAACCAGGAACAGCCATGAGCGCAGCCGAAATAAAGGAGAAAGCGGGAGTTGGAGTGGCCGTTATCAAAGCCCTCCTTCATGAGAATGCCCTGTCCCTGCGTGCCCGGCCCAACCAACCGCGCATTTCAGAAGCTGAAAAACAGTACCAGACCCCCCCAGTCGATCTGAATGCGGATCAGGTCCAGGCAGTTCGGACTATCAGCGATTCACTCGGCATGGGAGGTTATCACCAGTTCCTCCTGCATGGTGTCACCGGATCCGGAAAAACCGAAGTCTTTCTCCGTTCGATCGATGAAGCCCTGGCGCTTGGAAAGTCGACTCTTGTCCTTGTTCCGGAAATCGCACTGACACCGCAGACAGCGGCACGTTATCGTGGGAGGTTCCCCGGCCGGGTGGAGGTTCTTCACAGCGGGTTGTCACAATCGAGGCGGTTCGAAGCCTGGATGCGAGTTCGGGCCGGGGAAGTTCCGATTGTTGTGGGAACCCGTTCGGCCGTGTTTGCACCTCTTGAGAACCTTGGGTTGATCATTGTGGATGAGGAACATGACCCTTCATATAAACAATCGGATCCGGCTCCCCGGTATCATGCCCGGGATGTCGCCTGTTACCGTGGGATGATCGAAAAGGCTGTAGTCGTCCTGGGGAGTGCCACTCCCTCACTGGAGTCTTACGAGAATGTGCTCCGAAAGAAATCCACCCTCCTTCACCTGCCACAACGCGCAACCGCACATGCGCTCCCTCAGATTGAACTGGTCGATATGCGGCATCGCCCGCCCACCGAGCGGATTCTGTCTTCACGCGCACGTGATGCGATCGAAGAAACCCTTTCAATGGGTTTGCAATCGATCCTGTTTCTGAACCGTCGAGGCCACTCGACTCAGCTGCAATGCCGTGATTGTGGAAAAGCCCTGGAGTGCCAGCACTGCAGCGTCACTCTGGTGTGGCATTCGCGTGACCGAAGCCTGCGCTGCCACCACTGCGGCTATGTCCAGGGTGAGCCTGAGGCATGCCCCTATTGCCGCTCAGCCTGGATTCGCGCCCGCGGGTTTGGAACCGAACAGGTGCTGGAAACAATCGCCTCATTCTTTCCCTCGGCTCGATCGGAGCGGATTGATCTGGATGTGACTCAGGAACAAGGCTCCCATGACCGCATCCTGTCCCGATTCCGCAAGGGAGAGATCGATCTTCTGGTGGGGACTCAGATGGTTTCCAAGGGCCTCGATATGCCGGGAGTCCGCCTGGTAGTGGTGGTGCAGGCGGAAACAGCTTTGAATGTCGCAGACTTTCGTGCTTCGGAAAGATCCTTTTCTCTTTTGACCCAGGTAGCGGGACGTGCAGGCCGAGGGGAGCACCCCGGGCTGGTGCTGGTCCAGTCCTACGCACCCAGCCATTATTCGATATTCACTGCTCTGCGCCACGACTACCTGGCGTTTCGCCGCATCGAAAGCCGGTTCAGGAAGCAGCTGGGGCTGCCACCTCATACCCGGTTGATGAATCTTCGAGTGGAATCCGAAATAGCAGAAAAGGCGGAAGAACTCGCCAAAGAAATGATGCAGCTCATTCAACAACCCCTGAAAGGAATTGCGCCATCCATCTGCCGTGTGATCGGACCGACCCCCTGCCCATTGGAAAAACTGCTCGGGCGCTGGCGCTGGCAAATCCTTTTGGCCAGCCGTGATGGAAAGATCCGGCAGCAAATCCTCAACTCACCGGAACTCCGTGAAAAACTGCTCAAACCACCCTCAAAAACCCGCCTGATTATCGATGTCGATCCGATCAGTGTGCTCTGATCGGATTAACGGGTTAATTTGAACTGGGGCAGTACAGGAAGTGTGTGCTGTGCAACCCCGATGAGCTGCAGGCGTGCGGCAGTATGGCACCTCTCGGAAAGAAACTGGACTGCTTCGTAATCCAGGATCCTGCCGTCGCCATCCACATCCGCCTGGCCGGACAGCGCATCGCGAACACTGCCAGCCAGTTCAGGATAGGCTCCGTCTTTAGAGAGAATCATCAGACCGACACCAATCGGCTCACGTTTGGAACGGTCATCATTCATTTCGACCTTCAGCAGGACCGACCTGAATATCTCGGATGCAGCTTCGTCAGTCATGCCGGGAGAAGGACGGAGGTCGAGGAACCAGACTGTCGGAGCAATCCGTGCTGAGGCCTGTATTGCATCGACAAACTCACCCAGTGGAATGGCCTGCTTGATATCTGAACCGAAAGCCAGGGGGATCGACTTGCTTTCAGGGGTCCCCGCCAGCACAGCAGAGGCATACAGCACATTGAAGTCCTGTTTTTTGAGAACCTTCCCGATGTTTTTCAGATTGGATTGCATAACCGCCTTGTTGAGGGAGTTATACTGGAGAATCAGCTGCAGGGGGTCGAAGCGCCCATCATCCAGCAGGCCCGCCCAACCCTGGATCCAGTCCTGGCCATCCTCATCTGGAGACCCAAGCGCCATCCAGAGGAGGAAATTGCCATGGTCTTCACTCGATGGAGCAGGAAGGACTGGAGCTGTGGCGGACTGGATTGTCGCCACGGACGGAACAGGAGGGGCCTGGTCCGGGGCAGATTTCTGGACAATGGTAAAGGGTGCTGAGGGAATTTCTGTGGCTGGAATCGGTTCGGAAGACCCTAATGGATAAATCAGGATTCGTTCTCCACCCGTAGCCAGCCAGCGGCCATTGGGATCGATTGCAAGCGCAACCGCATCCTGAGGTTCCACCTGAATTTTCTCGACCGGTTGAGATGTGTCATCCAGATTCCAGCGTGCAATCAAGCCATCGGTGCTGGCGGTCGCAAGGCTGCCATCCTTGAGGAATGCAACCGCATTCACACCAGCCCCTTTGATTGGGAATACCGAGCGCCAGGCCCACTGGCCATCTTGGGTGCGGTAAAAGACCATGACATTCCCAGCTTTATCGCCTCCCGCAAGAAGCTGGGAGTCTGCGCTGAAAGCAACCGAACCAACAGTTCCCTGGAACTGCTGCGATCCGAGTGTCATCGCTGCTGCGGAATCATCATTCGGCCAGACAATCAATTTTCCGCCGGTAGTGCCGATGGCCGAGAAACCCCCATCGGGTGATACCGCGAGCGCCTGGCAGGGGGAATCAATCCCATCCAGAGGTGGAATCTTTTCTTTGCTCCAGGGGCCGACAACAAAACGATTGACTCCGGAGGACAGATCATTGCCCACATACAGGAAGTCACCCACGGGATCGAAACAGATTGAAGTCGGTGGGGATTTGATCTCACGGTCGGCATAGACCTGCTTCCAGTCGGTGGTGGAGAGCACCACAAACGACATGGGATTCTCACCTTCGGCGGCAACCGATATTCCGAATAAATCACCCCCGCGGCTGAAAGAGATGGATTGAGGTTCGGGTCCGGTCTCAGCCCCGGTATGAACTTCCCGAATCACTTCCAGATCAGGAACATTGAGGAAAACAACCCTGCCTTTAGGGCCGACCTTGCGCAAAGCGGCGGTCAAACGGGTCCCGGAAGGATCGAACAGCAAACGTGGATAACCCTGGTTTGAAAGCGCCAGATCCGAGGTTGCAACCGGTTTGAAGTCCTGGGCTTCCAACCCACCCGGAAATGAAAGGACCAACAGGAAAAAGATCCACTTTTTGAAACTGTTCATTTTTCAATCCTTGTGGTGCTGATTCTTTTCCCATCCCATTTGATTCAACGGACAAACTTCCTGCATCCCAGTCATGCGCCAACTGGCCTTTGAGGAAACACAATGACTGGTCCGTTCCCCGCTATTGAGGATATCCCGGCTGAGGAAATCTTGGAAGGATACACTTTTTATCCCAGGATTTTCCGCCAGTAAAGCCGGTCTTACTTTTTCTTGACCCCACCAAACCGCCGGTCCCGCCGGAGGTATTCCCAGACTGCTTTGTAAAAATCGATATCGCGGAAGTCCGGCCAGAGGACCTCTGTGACGACGATTTCAGCATAAGCAATCTGCCAGAGGAGGTAATTGCTGACCCGCATTTCGCCACTGGTCCGGATCATCAGATCCGGATCAGGCATGTTGGCGGTGTACAGGTGGGCAGAGATAACATCCGGAGTGATGTCGGCAGCACGCAGTTCCCTGCTGGCAACTTTTTCAGAGATTTGCCGGACCGCATGGCTGATTTCATCCCGGCTGCCATAGGACAGAGCCAGCGAGAGCTGCATGACCTCCCCGCCGGCAGTGGCTTTGCGGGTTTTTTCCAGCTGGTACTGGACATAGTACGGCAGCTGCTTGAGGTTCCCGATTCCTTCCAGGCGAATCTGATTTTCCTGCATCTCGGGGATCTCTTCGCGCAGAAAATCTCTGAGGAGCTTCATCAGCGCCGCAATTTCAGTCCGTGGACGCTTCCAGTTTTCGGTCGAAAAGGCATACAGGGTGAGGTAGGGGATTTCGAGCTTGCGGCAGGCCTGGGCTACAGAGCGGACCGACTGAATTCCAGCGCGATGGCCTTCGATTCGTGGAAGATCGCGAAGCCCGGCCCAACGCCCATTCCCATCCATGATAATTGCGATATGGCGCGGGAGTGTTTTATTTGTTTCAGCAGGAGTGTGCTCCCTTGTTGCAAGCAGGCGGTCAATCCATATCTGCGCTTCAGGATCGGGGTTATAGGGCATCGAATGGCCTGTCAGAAGTGGAGGATCTCGTCCTCTTTATCTTTGAGAATCTTATCGATCTCGGCGGTGTAACGGTCGGTCAGTTTCTGGATTTCATCCTGGCAGCGCTTGCTTTCATCCTCCGGGATGACTCCATCCTTTTCACCCTTTTTCAGGCGGTCGATTCCTTTGTGGCGAAGATTACGGAGCGCAATTTTGCCCTCTTCACCGATCTTTCGAACCACCTTGACCAGATCGCGCCGACGCTCCTCGGTCAAAGAGGGAAGGTTCAGGCGGATCACCTGGCCGTCATTATTGGGGGTCAGGCCCAGATCCGATTTCTGGATGGCGGTGTCGATCACTTTGAGCAGGGAGCGGTCATAGGGCTGGATGAGAATCTGCCGGGATTCCGGAATGGAGATGTTCGCCACATGGGCGATCGGGCTTCTGGCTCCATAGCACTCGACATCGATTCCATCCAGGATGGCGGCATTGGCACGGCCGGTGCGGATCTTCTGTGATTCATGAAGAGTCGCCTGGATGGTGCTCTTCATGTGGCTTTCTGTGTCCTTAAGGATTTCCTTTGTGGACATAAGAAGCAACCTCCTGACTGATTGATTCGTTTTCCTGCCAGTTCCGGGGTGGATTGGAACCGACAAATGTACCCACCGGGTTTCCTTCAACGACCGCCTCGACTGCATGAGGCTTGTCCATGTTGAAGATGATGAGCGGCATATTGTTTTCCTGGCAGAGGGTGATTGCTGTCATATCCATGACACGCAGATCACGCTCGAAGACCTGCTGGTAAGTCAGACAACTGAAGAGCCGTGCATCCGGATGAAGCTTGGGGTCCTTATCATAAACTCCATCAACTGTGGTGGCCTTGAGAAGGACTTCCGCACTGATTTCATTGGCCCGCAGAGCCGCAGCTGTATCGGTGGTAAAATAGGGGTTTCCGGTTCCTGCGGCGAAAATGACCACACGGCCTTTTTCAAGGTGGCGGATGGAACGGCGGCGGATATAGGGTTCAGCCACCCGGTCCATGCTCAAAGCAGACTGAAGCCGTGTCACTGCTCCGGCCTGTTCGATCACTGCCTGAAGGGCAAGCCCGTTCATGACAGTTGCAAGCATGCCGATCATGTCAGAGGTGGTGCGGTCAATGTCCATCTGCCTGGCTCCCCGCCACAGATTGCCGCCACCGATGACAATGCCGACCTGCACCCCTTTGCGGGAGATTCGGGCCACCTGCTCAGCGAGTGATGAAACCCGCTGGGTGTCGATCCCGCGCCCGGATTTGTCACCCAGTGACTCACCACTGAGTTTAAGAAGGATTCGGCGATAGCTCACAGGTGTTTTTCTCCATGAAAATGAGAGAACCACTTCATGATCTCTGAAGAATTCCATGCAGGGGCCCACACTGCAAACAGGGTCCCTGCATGGATGTGCTTGAGCCTTCGAGCAGGCGAGGGCCTGTCAGAGGAGCCAGCTGGCGGTTCAGGCTTCTTCACCAAGCTGGAACCGTGCAAACCGCCTGACAGAAATATTTTCGCCTGTTGCGACAATTGCCTCTTTGACCAGATCCGAAATTTTCTTTTTATCATCTTTGATGAAAGGCTGGTCGAGCAGGCAGACTTCCTCATAGTATTTGGCGATCCGCCCATCGACCATCTTCTCGATCACCGCGGCCGGCTTTCCGGAAGCTTCGGCCTGTTTGCGGTAGATATCCTTTTCTGCTTCGATCAACGATTCAGGAAGGTCTTCGTGGCTGACACTGCGTATCTGGGGATTGGCGGCCACCTGCATGGCCAGATCATTCACCAGGGCTTTGAACTGGTCAGTTCGAGCGACAAAGTCGGTTTCGCAATTTACTTCGATCAACACACCAATTCGGCCACCCCCATGGATATAGGCATGAACAATCCCCTCCGAGGTCGATCGTCCCATTCTTTTTTCAGCTTTGGCAGCACCTTTTTCGCGCAGGAGCTTGACCGCAGCTTCCAGATCGCCACCGGTATCCACCAGGGCTTTTTTACACTCCATCATCCCAACCCCGGTTTTTCCCGAAGTTTCATCACGTCAGCCGCACTGATTTCGGCCATCAGACATTATCCTCCTCATCTTCCTGAAAATCTTCATATTCCTGGCCACTTGGCAGATCGAAGGAGTGTGCACCACCAGAGGAAGCCTGGATCTGCATTTCGCCTTCAGCTCCTTCGGCCCTCTCCTGCGCCAGTTTCTGCCCCTGAATATAGGCATTGGCGATCAGCTCGGAAATGAGCCGAACCGCACGAATCGCATCATCATTGGCGGGGATGACATAATCGATCGGATCCGGGTCGCAGTTGGTATCGACAATCGCGATCACCGGGATCCCCAGCTTGTTGGCTTCTTCGACAGCGATCCTCTCTTTGCGCACATCAGTTACGAACAACGCATCCGGAAGACGGTCCATTTCACGAATGCCCGCCAGGTACTTGTTCAGCCTTTCACGGACTTTCATGAGAACGATCTGTTCCTTCTTGGGCAGGAAGGAGAGGCTGCCATCCTCACGCATCCGATCCAGTTCGATCAGGCGGTTGACACGGCTGCGTATGGTTTTGTAGTTGGTAAGCATCCCACCCAGCCAGCGGTGGGTGACATGGTAACAGGAGATATTGGAAGAGATTTCCGCGACACTTTCCTGGGCCTGGCGCTTGGTTCCAACGAAAAGAATTTTGCCACCCGATGCCGAGAGGTTTTTTACAAACTCACAGGCTTCATGAATCATCCGGACAGTTTTTTTGAGATCGAGAATGTAGATGCCATTCCGTTCATTGAAGATGTACTTGGCCATCTTCGGATTCCAGCGTCGAGTCTGATGTCCGAAATGGACACCGGCCTCGAGCAGCTGCTTCATACTGATGCCTTCATCTTCGAATACTTCTTCGTGCTGCTGTGCCTGCCGATTTGGCTGGTCGGCCATAATGGGTCTCCTCGCATGAATGCCGTGCTTTTTCTCCCGCAGCCATCCAGGGGGTCGTTGCCATGCAATCAACCTCCGAAGGTGAGGCCAGGTGACCTCTGGTTCCTGTCTCGCGGGGCTCCTTCGGGACTCCCGGGGGTCCCTGTCGGATGTCTCCTCAAAATAAACCCCATCACACTGGATGGGGCCTCTTCTGAAGATGATTTTTTACAAACAAAGGAATATAACACCATCCTCGTTCCTCGCAAGACCTCCCTCGACCGGGCCGGAATTCCACCTTGGCATGGTGGATTCAAATCGGCTGGCGGAGAAACTGTTTCGATCCAGATTTCTGGAAAAAGCCACTCATTATGGCTCGAAATGCAGGTTATTCTGTCACCTCAACGGGGATCCATGTTTTATTATGGGCTGTTAGTATGCGGCCTTTGCCGATCATGTTCGAGCATCTCCAGTCAAGATTATTAGAATTCAAGAAAAAGCCGCGCTGGTTCCGCCTGCTGGTCCTGTTCGCGATCGGGTATGCCTATTTCTTCGTTTTTATAGGATCCTTCGTGCAACGCAGCCTGGTGGAACCCTGGGAATATATCAGCATGGATTATCCCATGTTTTACAATGCTGCCAGAGCAGTCATCGAGGGGCATTCACCCTACCCGGAGGGGGTCCTGCATCAGACCCCTGACGCAGGACGTGCCTGGGGGAATTACCTCTACCCTCCCCTGTTCGCCTGGGTGCTGGCTCCGACCACAGTCCTCCCCATCCTGTGGTCCAAGAAAACATACGTGTATTCATCGATGATTCTGTACTTTCTGCTTTTGACTCCCTGGCGCGGGAGATCTTCATGGGACCGGGTGGAGAGGTTATTCGTTATCGCCTTGTTATGCATCTGGGGGCCTGCCATTGAAACCTTCCGGTTCGGACAATCCAACTGGGTTCCATTTTTCCTTCTGTTTTTCGCCTGCTGCCTGTGTGAAAGGCAAAGCCCCGGCGGGAATCCGAAAAAAAATCGATTTATTGGCAGGCGGATTGATCGGGGTTGCAGGAATGGTCAAGCTGACACCCTTCATCATCCTCCCCATGCTGCTGCTGGCCGGCTTCTGGTGGGTCATAGCCGGGATGGGCCTTGGTGTTCTGTCAACAATTCTGCTGACTGGCATCCGGGACAACTGCGACTATTTCTTTATTGTGCTTCCTACAATGACCGATTTTGGCGAAAGGCCTCACTTCATGAGCCTCAACCGTGGGATCATCGAAATCCTTCAGCACATCCAGCATCCGGGGCATATACTGGATCCGTCCCCTGCCTGGATGGTCAGGATCGGGCTGCTGGCCAACTTGATCGTTTTCGCATACACCATGATTTATGTTTTCGTTCATAGAGAAAAAATCTCGCTGCTGAAGGTTATACTGATCAGCTGCTACCTGGCGCCCCTTCTGGGAGGAAGCTGGCTTCACCACTACACCTTTGCGCTTCTTCCGATTCTGATCATTCTTCGAATGAAGCTCCGTGGGCCTTTGCCGAGGCTGGAGTTCCTGGTTGTTTTGTTTCTGATTCTCTGGCCCAATTTTTATTTCTGGTTCCCGGCACGGGCGATCCATAATTTCCTGGATTCCACTTTCGGCATCTCCGACGAGCTGCTGGTCTCGGTATCGAACCTTCTCGTGTTTCTCTTGATCTTCCCTCTTCTGGTCAAAGCACCCGAGCTTCCCAGGTTGGCCTGGTGGCGAAAAAACCCATTGCCGGAAGAATCCACCGAGGGCAGTGCACTGTGACTCATCCTGCTGTTTCCAGGAAAACAATTCGTTTACTGAGTGTGCTTGTTTTTCTGTCGATCGTTCCTCCGTTCATCAAGTATGCCGGGTGGGAAACCAGGCATTATGTGGGGGGCGACTTTGAAATATTTCTCCAGGCCACCAGAGACCTTTCCGAGGGGAAATCACCCTATCCGCCAGTGGTTCTGGAATCTGAACCGGGAGAGGCTACAGGAGAAGCCTGGGGGAACTATATTTACCCGCCACTCTTCGCGAGGCTGCTGACTCCCTTTTCCTGTTTTCCTCCAACCTGGGCAAAAAGAGCTTATCTGCTGGTCTGTCTGGTGATCTATCTCTGGCTGTTTCGGCCTCGGGCCTGGGATCGGATGGTGGACCGTTATGGTTCCTGGTTGATATATGCACTGATCCTGGGATGGGGGCCGGTGATTCAGACCTTTCGGCAGGGCCAGTCGGACTTCATCCCCCTCTTTCTGATTCTCCTGTCGATCCGGATCCTCGAGCAACCGAATCATCGTTATCTGAGCCGCCAGGGACAGGAAATTCTGGCGGGATGCCTGCTCGGAATCGCATCCATGGTCAAAATCACACCCGTCCTGATATTCCCAGCGCTGGTTGTGGCACGCCAATGGAAATGCGCTCTGGGGTTTGTGTTCGGCGTCCTGGGAGCACTGATTTTACCGGGTCCCATCATCAGCTGGCAGTATTTTACCCAGGTGCTTCCCAACATGACCGATTTCGCAGGAATGCGCATCTGCCCATCGATTCATATTGTTCTGGTAAGGCTTGTGGATTCCATTGCGGTTCCCTCCGCCTGGCAGGAAAACTGGCCCAGAATCGCCGAAGGGATCGGTGTGGCGGGCAGTGGCGTGCTGTTCCTTGCTGTCCTCATTTATCTGGCCAGGAAACATGACCAGATTCGCCTGGATCAATTACTCATTCTGGCCTGTTTCCTCCCGCCTCTATTTGCAGGCGAAGTCGCTCATCACTATGCTCTGGCGCTCATCCCTGTGGTTGTGGCCTGCCACCGGCTGCTGGTCGATGCCACCATGGACGCGGGGCATTCGATGACTGCCAGGCGGTCGCGGAATCGACTGATTCTCCTTATAACAGCCATTCTCCCGAATTTTTATTACTGGATAGTCATCATGTACCCATTCAGTAAAATTCTCCCATCCGAGTTATCGGTCTGGCTGGTCGTGGGAAATTTGCTCGCTTTTGTCCTTGCAGCTCCCGTATTTGCCGGAAGCCAGGCGGGTCAGAGCACGCCCCAGAAGGGGCCATGAAACATCAGTGCAAGTCTTCGGTCAGGGTGAATCCACACCAAAACGTGATTCGGTTTCCGGTGTAAAGCGGTAATCGAGTATTGTCCAGCCGAACGGGGGGCGTTCACCTGGAAACGATGACCAGGTACCCAGATCGAGCTTCACGCTGCGGAGTATCAGAACCGAGATGTCCTGAATGCTTGTGTTCGAGTGGTACTGCAACTCAACACCAATCAGAGGAGCCGCTGGAAATACCTCCTTCGATTCACGCGGGCCTACAACAGGCCAGCTGTACCAGGCGCGCTTTTCCAGATATCCCTGCTCCTTTTCATCCCACAATGAGGATTCAATCAACGAAGTCACCAGGCCAGACCCTGACCAGGGGCGGCAGCCGATACGAAAGCGGGACCCTTCCAGGTCCAGGCGGAATACCAGCTCTGCAGCGGCATCTGTGGGAGTGGATGAGAGAATTTCCTCAGTTGTGGCTTCCGATGGAATGAGAAGGCCGAGCCGGGCCAGATAGATCTCGATTTCGGCTTTCGATGGAGGAGGCCCCATTGAAAGTTCCTGCTCATCCTGGTTCCAGATTCCCCGCTGGTCGAAAATGGAGAGCGATCCGGTCATTCGATCCCAGACTCTATAAAAGCCGGCATTGGAGTCCCGCTGATGGATTTCAGCCCGTGCATCGGCTACCTTGACATCGATCCCCAGCAGGGTCCGAATCTCACTGGCAAGCCGGCTGATAATCGAATCGGTCCGGTCGAGGTCCAGTTCAGGCTCGAGAAGGAGATCCGGAATTTTGAGCAGCAGGGATTCACCCTGCTCATAAGATACCGCCGATGTGGCATCCCGAAGCTCAAACTGCCAGATTTCCAGCTCGGCCTCCACACGGTCGAGGGACTTTCTCTGAGCCTGGATACGATTCAGCCAGGATGCGGGGAGAGAGGGCTTCTCGGCAAAGCCGGAGACTGCGAAGATAGGAGCAATGAGAATCACCAGGAGAGCTGGCCTCCTGCAGCCTCCAGATCGAAGGAGAAGTTCTGTGAAAATGGATGTGGTCTTCATGAAGTGTTGTCGAAAAGCCGGGCTGGCTCTGATCCTTTTGTTCCCTGTCCTGATTTTATCCGCATTTCGAGCAGATGCACAAATCCTGGTTCCAAAAGATTATTCCGGGAAAGGAAAAGTGTCGATCCAGGAAGCCATACTGATCTTCCAGGATGGAAAAGAATCACTCTCCCTGGAAGCTCGCTATGAATTCTCATCGCCTTCAGCCTATCGCCAGGCCTGGAATCGCCGTGGCACCCCAGCCACTCCGCCACCCACCGCAGGCCCGCCGGCACATTGCGTGTGGGTTGTCCCGGTGCTCCCGAAGGCCGGCCTACTGCCAGCCCCTTCGGAGTCCCTGTTCGAGGATCTCTATGACTGGATTCATCCCTCCATCAAAGCGCGTTACGGTCTGAGAACCGGAAGGCCCCACGGGATCAACCGTTTCAGCGAAAGCGTCTTTTCAGCAGGCACAGGCTCGGCTGAAAACCAGGCCAGCTGGAGCATCATTCCGGGAACCGGTGAAGCTGCAATCGGTTCTCTTCTGGCCTGGATTGAAGAGGAGAACCTGGCGGGTCTCGATATCAACATGGCTCGCGAATACGCCCTCAAGGGGTGGACTTTCGCCCTGGGAGTCATCAAGAACCCGCAGATGAGTGGCACCTTCGGCCCGGCTCATTTCTATTTCGAGACGCCGGAAGCTGTGTTTCCTCTCCGTTTTCAGAATGGAGTTGGCTTGTTTAATTTCCGGTTTTATTTTCTGACCGGCATGGATGCCAGCGTGCGCCATCTCAGCTCGATGCGGCTCAGCCCTGTGACCGGGCTGGGAACTCTCTCCCGGGAATACCAGACCAGGGGCTATATCACCCTGGCCTCCCTCGAAACGCCTCACAGTCTGGTTTCCCATCTCTCGGCGGTGCGTGCATCCGCCATCCCCAGCCTGCCTGAGGATACACTGAGGTTTTATGCCTTTCAGGGTTCAGGTCTTGGATCATTCAGCCCGATGCGAGGGAATCAGCAGCCGCGTGATCTGGCTGTGGGTGAAAAGAAGCTGGCCGCAAGCCCGGTTCCAGGAACACAGGGAATCAGCCCATCCCAGGCTGGCCGTGGCTACCGCCAGCCAGCAGCACGGCGCCGTGGTTATTATTGACAGAAGCCGGATCAACTGATGAATCCATCCCTGGATGTCATCGTGATCGGCGCAGGGGTGAGTGGTCTGTCACTGGCCTGTGATCTGCGCCGGGCTGGTTTGACCTTCGTCGTCCTGGAAAAACAGGATGAACCAGGAGGCTGCGCCCAGTCCCACACCCAGGATGGATTCCTTTTTGAAAAAGGCCCTTTCAACCTGCTGGTTCGAAACCCACTGTTCGAGGATCTTCTCGAAGATTTGAAAGGCACACTGGAAATTGTGCCTCCCTGCCCCACAGCAAAAAAGAGGGAGCTGCTGCTGGGAGGCAAACGGGAGAAAGTCCCTTCCTCCCTCATGGAGGCCATCCAGACCCCGATCCTTTCCTGGCCACAGAAGCTCCGGGTCCTTGCAGAACCACTGCTCGGCCAGCGGCCGCGCAATCCGGATCCCACTTTAGGAGATATCGTCAGGCGGCGCCTGGGCGCAGGAGTCGCCGACCGGGTGGTGAGTGCGATTGTAGCCGGGGTCTATGGGGGAGACAGCGATGCCCTCTCCGCGCAGGCCTGCTTTCCTCTGCTGTGGGAAATCGACCAGAAATCCTCAAGCCTGATGCTGGGGATGATTCGTCACGGATTTCAATCACGCGGGAAACCACGCCGCAAATGGAAAGGGATGGTGAGTTTCCGGGGAGGGCTTGGATCCTTCTGCTCTGCCCTGGCGGGAAGTTTCAAAGAGAGTATGCGATACCGCCACGAGGTGGTTTCCATCAAACAAATCCAGAATGGATATCAGGTTCAAACCCACAGCCCGGAAAGAGAAGAGGTCTTTCAATCCAAAGCGCTGGTTATCGCGGCTGATTTGCCGGCAGCCCAAAGGCTGCTTTGTGGCTGGGCGGACAACCTGGCCGGCCAGCTATCACCCATCCAAAGTGTCTCGCTCGCTGTGGTTAATGTGGGCTTCGATCCAGGCTCTTTTCCTGAGCCACCCGAGGGATTCGGATTTCTGGTCCCAAAAGTCGATACCGAAACAAAAATACTCGGAATCCTGTTCGCTTCTTCGGTTTTTCCTTACCAGGCTCCGGAGGGATGCCACTCCCTGCGGATTTTTGTGGGAGGAGTCCGTTCAGCGGAATGGGTGGCGCTTCCAGAAGAGGAGCTTGTTCAGAAGGCGCTGTCTGAATTGAAAAAATACCTTCCATTCTCGAAACCACCCATCGCCGTCTCAGTTTCCAAATGGCCGGATGCAGTTCCCCAGATGACACCCGGGCATGTCGGCCGCATTCAGCACCTGAGGGAGGATCTCGAGGATTACGATGGGCTGTTTCTGGCAGGGAATTACCTCAAGGGTGTGTCGGTGAATGATTGTGTCGTGAATGGCCGTGAGACAGCCATACAGGTGGTGGAGTGGTTCAAATCCGATTGAGCGACTCCACCTCAAGCTCCATATTGATCCATTGATTGTTTCTATCTGCTGACATCCAGGCAGACGCCTTCGACAGTGCTGCGGACAAACAACCGCCCATTGCTGAGTGTCGGAGTGGACCAGCACTTCCCGGAAACCACTTTGGCACGGGCCAGTTCTTTATATTCACTGGATGATGGCTCAATCAGGACCAGGTGGCCGTCATCGGCCAGCGCCACGAGGCAATTCCCTGTCAGAATGACATTGCCGGGTCCATAGCCATCTTTCTCCCAGATTTCCTTCCCGGCTTCGAGATCGACACATTTGAGTGGCCCTCTGCCATGCTCCTTGAAACTGAACATGCCAAAAAGGAAGCCCTGATGAAGGACCGGTGTGCTCCAGTGGTTGACCAGGCCATTGGGGCGGCGCCAAATTTCTTCGGCAGTGAATCCCTGATCGGTTTTCCGGATTTGGCAGTAACCCGCACCCACACCATAACCCGCCGAGCAATATACCTTATCGCCATTCACCACAGGGGATGCAGCGGTCGATATCTTGTAAGGAAATGGGTAATTCCAGAGCTCCTTGCCATTGGAAGCATCCACTGAAACCAGGCCGGACTGGGTGAAAAAGATGATCTGGCGAACGCATGGATTGTTGCGGGAACGGGTGTGGCGTGAGTCATCAGCTGATCGGACGACTTCCATGCCAGATCACCGGTCTTCTTGTTGAATGCCAGAAAGGATTGCCCGGCGCCTCCTCCCGGAACAATTGCCAGATCCCCTTCGATGAGCACCGAGGCGGAGCTCTGCCAACGGATATTACGCCCTTCAAATTCATCCTGAACACTGTGCTGCCAGAGAGTCTTCCCGTCTTTCAGGCCAAGGCAGTAGAGGTTCAACTGTGAGTCATAGAGATAAACCCTGTCTCCATCGATCGAGGGGGTGGAACGCGGCCCATCTCCGCCACTGTTGGTCTCGGATCCGGAATCGCCGCCGCCATCATATTTCATGATGCACATTGAAAAAGACCACAATTCTTTGCCTGAGGAGGCATCGACAGCAACAGCCACTTCGCGTGTAATTCCCTCCTGATCCGGACGGGCAACCAGGGTAAACGCCTGGCCCTGGGAAATGGTGAAGGAGCTGAATCCCAGGGGGGCAGGAATCCTCCACAAGACTTTTGGTCCCTCCGCCGGCCAGGTGGTCAATCCGATTTTCTCGGTTGTGGTTCCATCGAGGAAGGGGCCGCGATACTGGGGCCAGTCTTCGGCAAATGAGAAGAAAGATAAAAACATGAGGCCGGCAAACACCATGACCTCAACAACTGAGGAGCTCCTCTTTGACTGGTTCATCCGGTGATCCTTTGCAAAACAGGGTCGAACAGTATACATCCCATTTCCTCGGGGATTGATTGGTTTGAGCACCGAGCCATTGTATCACAAGAAAAAACAAATCCTTATTCACAATCAGGATTCCAGTGTGATATTTTAAACTGTACTTTACTCTAAATCATGCCTGCAAACCAACAGGACAAGTTTCTGCTCTCGAAGATTCTCGCAACTCTGGGGCCTGCCAGTTCGGACAAATCCACCATCCTTCGCCTTGCACAGGCGGGAGCACATGCATTCCGGATCAATTTCTCCCATGGCACTCTCGAGCAACATGAAAAGACTTACCGGCTGATCCGTGAATGTGCCGAGGAACTGGGGATGCCGCTCGGAATCCTGGGGGATTTGTGCGGCCCCAAGATTCGTGTAAACAACCTGCCTCCGGAAGGAATCCAGCTGAAGGAGGGACAGATTCTTTCTTTCACCACCGGCACCCCGAAGGAGGGGCTGGCCTGCTGCGGCAGCGATATCTGCCTGACTTCAAACTTTTCGGAATGGATCAATGAAATTACCGAAGGGGAACATGCCTTGCTGGATGATGGAAAGATCCGGTTGAGGTGCCTGGGGGTAACTGCATCGGGTTCCGATGGCCTGGTGAGATTCGAAGTCGAGCATGGCGGGAAACTGACTCAAGGAAAGGGGATCAACCTCCCCGAGACTCAGCTCTCCCTGCCGGCTCTGACCGATCATGATTATCAATGTGTCCGTTTTGCTCTGCAGCACGATTTCGATTTTCTGGCCTTGAGCTTTGTCAAAGATCCTGAAGATACCCAGGCCTTGCGAAGGTTCATCCGCCGCGAAGATCCGGATCCAGTCATACCGATCATCAGCAAAATCGAGCGCCCCCAGGCGCTCGATAAGCTGGAAAGCATCATCCAGGTCTCAGATGGAATCATGGTGGCGCGCGGGGATCTGGGTGTTGAAATCGATCTGGCGCGAGTTCCAGTCATTCAGAAGCATATCCTGAAATTGTGCAAGGAATTCGGCAAAACAGCCATTGTCGCAACCCAGATGCTGGAGAGCATGATTCAAAGCCCTGTTCCCACACGTGCTGAAGTGAGCGATGTTGCCAATGCCATTTTCGATGGAGCCGATGCAGTGATGCTCTCCGGGGAAACGGCAGTCGGTCAGTGGCCGGTCGAGGCGGTTCAGGTCATGAGCCGCATCGCACGCCGTGCCAATGAATACCAGAGGAGCCTCCCCCTTTCGCTCAATCTGCCGCAAAAACAGATTGAAGCGCGTTTTGGCTCCGCGGCCCTGGCCCATGGAGTCTGCACTGTCGCAGCCGATCTCGATGCGCGTTTTGTCATCCTGTGGTGCAATCATGAAAAAAGTGCGTATGACCTTTCCAGCTACCACCTGTCACGTCCGGTCCTGGCATACAGTGATCAGGATTCGATACTCCAGCGCCTGGTGCTGTCGTATGGCCTCCAGCCGATCCACTGTGAACAACCCACCGGCATCGGCGGTTTCATTCGTTTTGTTGAAAATGACCTGAACCAGAAAGGATACATTCGCCAGGGTGAGCCTCTCGTTTTTATTCTCGGATATCCGATCACCCAAGTGAAAGTTCCAACTGTGATTCATATTCATTACACAGGTGAGCCGATTCCATTCGGGCAGCCCTGACCATGCCTGCCAGAAACCCGCTGTCCTGAATATTCTGAGAACCTGTCAATGGCTGATCCCTCATTGATATCGATAATTATGCTTGGCCTGGCCTTTTTCGGGCTTGCAATTCTGTATTCTTCTGTCGGGCATGGCGGCGCTTCCGGGTATCTGGCGGCAATGGCATTAGCCGGACTTTCGCCTGCCCTGATGCGTCCAACCGCGCTCTCTCTGAATATTGTCGTCACAATCATCGGGACCTTTTTTTATGCGAGAGCAGGCTGCATTCCATGGAAGACTGTCCTGCTCTTTGTCGTTCCTTCAGCTCCATGCGCTTTTCTGGGTGCGATGATTGAACTCCCCGAATGGGGGTATCGAACCCTGGTTGGCCTTGTCCTTCTTTATGCGGCCTGGAAAACGGTTACCCAGGGGGCAAAACAGCCGTCGGGCAAAGTCGAAGCCAACATTCCGATTTATGCAGCACTCCCGGCGGGGGCTGCCATCGGGCTGTTATCCGGACTGACCGGGGTGGGAGGGGGGATCTTTCTCACACCGCTTCTGTTGCTGACTGGATGGACCAGCCTGCGGCTTGCAGCCGGAATTTCCTGTGGCTTTATTCTTGTGAATTCAATATCAGGCATCCTGGGGCTGGGGGTGGCCGGCTTCACACTCCCGCCTGCGATCCTCTGGTGGGTGCTGGCTGTCTGCTCAGGAGCGCTGATTGGAAGCCGACTCGGGTCGGGTATCCTGTGCCAGAAGACTCAATCCAGACTGCTGGCTGTTGTCCTGACCATCGCAGGGATCAAGATGCTGATGATCTTTTACTGATTCTGCAATCAATGCTGTGAAACAAACCATGAAATGAAACCGGAGTGTTTGTCCCCTCTTTTTGGCCTGGTCCTCGGCGGAGGAAAGAGCCGCCGCATGGGAAAGAGCAAGATGCATATCTGCTACCATGAAGTTCCTCAAGGACTTTATTGTGCGAATCTGCTTTCTGAACACTGCCAGTCCGTGTTTCTTTCGATCCGGAGCGATCAGAAAGAGGAAGTGGCAGAATGGAAGATTCCCTGTATTGAAGACTGCTGGGATGATTCCGGGCCGATGGGAGGAATTCTGTCCGCCTTCAGGCATCGAAATGATGCCGCGTGGCTGGCAATCAGCTGCGACATGCCATTTGTAACCAGCGAGACTCTCAAGGCCCTGATCCGGGCAAGGAGCATCTCCCGAATGGTGACCGCATACACCCTGAAACCCGGCTTCCCGGAGCCTTTTCCCACGATTTACGAAGCCAGCTGTGGTGTTGAAATGCAAAATTGCTACAAGTCGGGGAATTATTCCCTCACTTCATTTATCATCTCAGCAGGATTCGATCCGGTTGAGGTCAGCAATCCCATCGAGCTCGTCAACATCAATACACAAGAAGAATACCAGGCGGCATTGCAACGCCTTCATAAGAAAAGCAGCTCGAGTTGATCGGGAATTACCAGTTCAGCAGCACCACATCGACTGTGGAACCTTCGGAGAGAAGGGATTCTTTTTCTGGAAACCGAATCAGACAGTTGGATTGGGCAAACCCTCCCAGCATGTGAGAACCTTGTCCTGAAAGTGGAATGGCATAACGGGTCGATTCCTCGATGAGCAGATTGGCTCGGACCCACTCCAACCGGCCTGGTTTCTTCTTCAATTTCCCCCTCAGGGTTGCATCGAGGGTCAATGTCCGGCATTTCTGGTTTCCCATCATCTTTTTCAGGGCTGGCACAACAAGCAGTTGATAGAGAAGCAGGGCCGAAACAGGGTTGCCAGGAAGGCCAAAATACAGTTTCCTGGGACCTTTCCGGGACTTCTTTATTCCAAAAAACAGAGGCATGCCAGGCTTGACTGCCACTCTCCAGAAAACAGTTTCCACACCGGATTGATTTAATAATTCTTTAACCAGATCATATTCACCAACAGAGACACCGCCGATCGTCATGACGACATCAGCATTCCGCTCAGCATCCTTTAATACATCCTTCATGCGGGCTTCATCATCAGGGCTGTAAGACACATGGACTTCGGTAATGCCGATCCGTTGAAGGGCTGCTTTTATAGAATACGAATTTGAATCGTGGATCTGCCCCTTTTTAAGTTTCTGGTCCGGAGGAAGAACCTCGTTTCCTGTAACTACAAGAGCGATGCGGGGTGGTCTCCGGACTGAGACAGATTTCATTCCGAAACCAGCCATCATGCCCACGACAGGGGGGGTGATCCATGTCCCTGTTTCCAGGACTCCGGCACCTTTACGGAACTCTTCTCCACGGAAGCGTATATTATCCTCGGGCCTGGCCGGAACAGTGATATTGATGAAATCCTGCTCGACGACACAGTACTCCTTCATGACCACCGCATCGGCACCTCTGGGGATCTGCCCGCCTGTAAGGACCCGAATTGTAGTTCCTTCCTGGATCGTTGGAACTTTCTGGGAGCCTGCCGCCACTTCTCCAACCAGCCTGAGCGTAGCCGGGCTGTCCGCCGATGCCGTCTGAATATCCTCGGAACGGACTGCATATCCATCAACTGCCGATTGATCGAAAAGCGGAGAATCGCAGGTTGCTACAAGCGGCTTCGAGAGAAAATAACCAGTGGATTCCGTGAATGGAAGAGTGATTATTGGAAGCGGTTCTGAATGTTCGAGAATGAGGGATTGCGCCTGGTCAAAAGAAATCACATTCAATGGCCCCCACCGGCAATCATTTTCAGTGCATGCAGGACAGAGGGAAACAGGGCATCCAGCGATTCTTCAGTTCCCTTGCGTGAACCTGGAAGATTGATAATCAGGGTCTTGCCACGTGCTCCCGCCTTTCCACGTCCCAGCATGGCGCGTGGTGTTCTTTCATTTCCATAGGCGATGGCCGCCTGGATTATCCCCGGGGCTTCGCGGTCGAGTATTTCCGCAGTCGCTTCCGGTGTGAAATCTCTCGGACTCAGGCCAGTCCCACCGGTAGTAATGACCAGATCCAGCTGGTCGGCATCTGAATATTTTATGAGCAGCTGTTTGATCTGCTCGGGTTCATCCGGGATGATCCTGTAGTCGATGACCTCCACACCATCTTTTTTCAATCGGTCAACAATGGCCAATCCGGCTGTGTCTGATTTCTTTCCGGCAGCGATTGTATCCGACATGACAACCACCGCTCCACGCGGTGGGACAGTGAACTTCTCTTTCCAGGCGGATTTGCCACCCTTTTTGGACTCAAGCCGGATTTCGCTGATGAGGAGATGTTCATCAACCATTTTGAGCATGTCATAGAGGGTCAATGCTGCAACTGATGCTGCAGTCATGGCTTCGACCTCAACCCCGGTTTTATAGGTGTTTTTGACTGTGACAGTGGATTTGATCGAGGAATCCGAAAGCTCGAATGCAACCTCAACCCACTCGACAGGAATCGGATGACAGAAGGGAATAATCCGGCTGGTGTCTTTGGCAGCCTGGATGGCAGCGACACGGGCAACCGGAAGCGGGTCACCCTTGGGAATCTTTCCATCTTTTATCAGATCGATTGTCGCCGGTGAAACCGACAGTATCGAAACCGCAGTCGCACATCGTGCGGAATTTGTCTTTGAGGAGATATCGAACATCCCTATCCTCCAATTGCAACCATGGGGCTTTCAACCAGAAACTCACCCTCATTGAAGGATTGATGGCCGGAGGGTTTTCTGTCAAGGCACTGCCGGATGAAGGTTTCAATCTCAACATCGGTCGCTCCATCACGGAGCAGATTCCGCACATTCCCATCCTCGGGTCCGAAAAGGCAGGTTTTCACTCCACCTGTTGCAGACAGACGAAGCCTGCTGCAACTCTCACAAAACTCCTCAGTCATCGATGAAATAATTCCGATGGATCCCTTCATTCCTTCGATCTGGTAGGGGCGTGCGACCTGATCCGGTTCCTCGCTTCCTGCCGGCATAAATGAAAATCTTTCACCGATTATCTGCCGTATGGCCGCAGCCGGTATCAGTTTCTGACGGTTCCAGCCATTGGATCGGAATGGCATGAACTCGATGAACCTCAGATGCACCGGCTTTTCAAAGAAGTATTCGATGAAGTCGGAAATTTCATCATCGTTGAAATCTTTCATGACAACCATATTGATTTTGATCGGGCTGAATGCCCCGGCGATGGCCGCTTCAATCCCCTCGAGGACTTTTTCGATTCGCCCCACCCGGGTGATCTGAAGGAACCTGTCCTGGTTCAGAGTGTCGAGGCTGATGTTGACTGACTTCAATCCAGCATTCCTTAGAGGTTCTGCGTAGTCGGTCAGCAGAATGCCATTTGTCGTCAATCCAACCTTATCAATTCCAGAAGTTTGTGAGATCGATGAAATCAGATTGGGCAGGCCTTTTCTGAGTAACGGCTCCCCACCGGTCAATCTGACCTTGTTGATGCCCATCTCGGCAAAGATCTGAAGCACCCGTGAGATTTCTTCAAAGGTGAGCAGGTCGAAATGGCTGGCGAGAGCAATCCCTTCCTCCGGCATGCAGTAGGTGCAGCGCAGGTTGCAACGGTCCGTGACCGAGATCCTGAGATATGTGTGCCTTCGGCCGAAGCGGTCGATTAAGGGTGCCCGCATGAACTGCATCCTTGATCGCTCATGGCATGTATCCAGGTGGAATCCGCCTCGCGGTAATGTTCTTTTTTCCAGATTGGAACTCTTTTTTTGACTTCATCGATTACATAACGGCAGGCATCGAAGGCAGCCTCACGGTGGCCCGCGGAAACACCAATCCAGACTGCGATTTCGCCCAGCTCAAGAGTTCCCACTCTGTGGCAGCACACCGCCTTGTGAATCTCAAATCTCTGCATGACTTCTTCGATGATGCTGGAACCTTCCTTTGTCGCCAGGGGTTCATAGGCTTCATATTCAAGCCGGTCGACTCTTTTATTGTCATTGATACAGCGCACCCAGCCTTCGAATGTGGTGAATGCGCCTGACTCTTCATCCTGAAATTGAGCTTTCAGCTGGGCTGTATCGATCGGTTCGCGGGTTATGGAAAACATGGTCATCCACCTGCCACAGGGGTCATGAAGACCACTTTGTCACCATTTTTTATGACCGAAGAAAATGAGCCGAATTCATCATTGATCGCCACAGAAAGAATGTTCCTCGGATAAGGAATCAGGTTCTGAGAGGCCAGTTCCTTGAAAAGCTCATCGATATCCTCAGCGCATGTCATCACGCTTTCCCGTGAAAGCCCACGGGACTCCCGGATTGCGCCATAATATTCAAGGATAATTTCTTTATGGGGTTTATCTGCAGCGGTTTCAGATATTTTTGACATATTTCAAGTTTCTTTTGAAAGCGGGCGCTTCGACCCTAATTCCGATAATTATCGAACCAGATTAATTGTACCCGAAGAAGGCCTCTTTGTAAATTACAGGGCTGCCTTTCTGATCCTGATGGGACGGATTGACTTGACTTTTAAATATAATCGGGTAAGACTTTTCTATAATAATTATTCTTAAATAGGATCGATTCATGAAAGTCGATGAGTTTGAGGTTTCGCGCCGGGTGGAGGAATTTAAGAGCGCCATCCAAAAAGCGGGGGCGAAGCTGACACATCAACGGCTCATTATCTTCCAGGAAGTGGCCTCAAGCCTCGAACACCCTGACGCGGAAACAGTTTTCCGCGCAGTGAGAAAACAGATCCCGACCATTTCCCTCGATACAGTCTACAGAACACTGAACTTTCTGAGTGATCTTGGTGTCGTTTCATCGCTCAGTCCATGCCGGGAACGAATGCGATTTGACGCAAACCTGTCCCGTCATCACCACTATGTCTGCCTGGAATGTGGAAAGGTTATGGATTTCAAAAGCATGGAACTCGACGAGATCACGCTCCCGGTATCGGCCATGGAAAATGGAAGCATTGTTTCAACTCATGTCGAAGTACGAGGAATCTGCAATCTCTGCCTGAAAAGGCAAACAGAAAAAACAGACTGAAAAATCAGTCTCGATTGAAAAAAGCCTGGAAAAGAAAGGAGCAGGACCATGACAGAGAAAAACAAACTGACCAGCGCAGCTGGCACACCGATCGTCGACAACCAGAATGTTATGACAGCTGGCCGCCATGGCCCGATGTTGCTGCAGGATGTATGGTTTCTGGAGAAACTGGCCCATTTCGACCGTGAAGTCATTCCCGAAAGAAGGATGCATGCCAAAGGTTCCGGTGCGTTTGGGACATTCACAGTCACCCATGATATTACGAAATACACCAGGGCCAGGGTCTTTTCGGAGGTTGGGAAAAAAACAGACCTGTTTGTTCGTTTTTCAACTGTGGCCGGTGAGCGTGGTGCGGCGGATGCCGAGCGCGATATCCGGGGATTTGCGGTCAAGTTTTACACCGAAGAAGGCAACTGGGATCTGGTCGGCAACAATACACCCGTTTTTTTCCTTCGTGACCCATTGAAATTTCCCGATTTGAACCATGCGGTCAAGCGGGATCCGCGGACCAATCTTCGCAGTGCGAGAAACAACTGGGACTTCTGGACATCCCTGCCTGAGGCACTCCACCAGATTACCATCACCATGAGTGATCGAGGCATTCCAGCCTCATACAGGCACATGCATGGCTTTGGCAGCCATACATTCAGCTTCATCAATGCGGCCAGGGAGCGTTATTGGGTCAAATTCCATCTTCGAACACAACAAGGCATTAAAAACCTGTCCGATGCAGAAGCCGCAGAAATGATCGGCCAGAACCGTGAAAGCCATCAGCAGGACCTCTATGATGCGATCGAGAAAAAAGACTTTCCGCGATGGACAATGTTTATTCAGGTGATGCCAGAAAAAGAAGCAGGCCAGTGTCCATACAACCCTTTCGATCTGACAAAGGTCTGGTTCCACAAAGATTATCCATTGATTGAGGTGGGCATCCTCGAACTGAACAGAAATCCGGAAAACTATTTTGCCGAAGTGGAACAGTCGGCTTTCAATCCGGCCAATGTGGTTCCTGGAATTGGATTCTCACCCGACAAAATGCTGCAGGGCCGGCTGTTTTCCTATGGAGATGCGCAGCGTTACCGCCTTGGTGTCAATCACAACATGATCCCGGTTAATGCGCCACGATGCCCTGCCCACAGTTATCACCGTGATGGACTCATGCGTGTCGATAACAACCAGGGCAGTACTCTGGGGTATGAGCCAAACAGTTATGGGGAATGGCAGCAGCAGCCCGCTTATGCTGAACCTCCCCTCGGCCTGGATGGAGCGGCAGATCATTGGGATCATCGAGAGGATGATGATTACTACACCCAGCCCGGCATGCTCTTCCGGTTGATGAAACCTGGGCAGCAGCAGGCATTGTTCGAGAACACAGCTCGTGCGATGGGTGATGCTCCGAAAGAAATAAAAGTCCGCCACATCGGCAACTGTTTCAAGGCGGATCCGGCTTATGGCCAGGGGGTCGCAAAAGCGCTTGGGATCTCCATGAAGGAAGTTCCAGGCTGATACAGGTGTTTTTATGATTGACCGGCAGCAGAGATGGACAATGAGCCATCGATGCTGCCGGTCATGGATTCATGACTCACTCAAGAATTTCGAGGCCGATGGTGTCAAACATCGCCGCTGCCCCATGGTCCCCGGTATTGTTCAGGTAGAGCGCAATTGTGAATACTTTTCCTCTTTCAGGGACAAGGAACTCCACGGACCGTGCCTGCCACACATCACTTCCGGTCTCGAAATCAATGGCTCCCAAAATCCGCAATGGAATCTGATTTCCATCCCGGCCAATGTAAGGGCTGTCCGGGGCAAACCGGTAGGCTCCTTTATCCGGTGTGGGAATTCCCAGGGCAACAACTGCCTGCCCGATGCAATTGCTTTTGACGAGCGCGGACAGGCGCACTTTTTTTCCGTTTAAAGGAGGCTGGTCTGCCAGCCTCTGGAAAAGAACCTGCCTTCCACGGGGGCTGTAGTGGAGTTCCGCCACCAGGTTTTCACCCGATCCGCCAAGCGGAACACGAACATAATTGTAGTTGCTGGCATCCCTGACCTGCCAGGCGGATGGAGTCCTGGATTGTTCCGGCCAATCCTGAAATGAAGAATTTTTGAGGAGTGATACAGAATCCAAACTCGCTGGCGAAGGAGGCATGGAAAGCGGTTCTTTCCGGATCTCCTCCAAGATCTCGATGATTCGTTCGGCAGGTGTGAACCCCTCGATAATTCTTCGAATTTTGAACTGCTGGTCAAATATAAAAAGTTGAGGATAAACACGAATCCTCTGGGGATCGAAACCTCGGTAAACATCCTTGCGGTTTTCCGGTGGAAGATCATATATGGGCAAGGTCATCCGCATCCGATCCCAGGTTTCCTTGATATATGCAGCCGGCCATTTGCCCTCATCCCTGTCGGGTGCGCACAGCAGAACCGGAACCTGTGGCTGAAGAGCCGAAAAGCGCTGTATTTCTTCGGCCTGCCTGCGCCCAAGCCCATCCATGATCTGGACCACACACATCACATTCAAATCCGCTTTATTCCAGACCACCTGGGCGGCATCAGCGGGGTAGCGCCCCAGAAGAACCGGCGGGGTCAATCCCCCCTCCCAGAATCCATACAGGTTGGCTGGCCAGGCTCGATCTCCAGAACCAGCCAACAGGAATGCGGCCAGGCTGACAGGGAATAAGAATGCTCTAGTCATTGCCATAAAAGTAACGTTCCGATAAAGTCATCGATTGCAGATCCTCTCCAAGGGACATTAACAAAGATCCCCGGTGCTGGAAACTCATCGATGAACGACGATTTGATTCGGTTGTTGAATGAATCCGCCCCGGGATTTAATGAAAGGGAAAATTTATGGCTACACTGACGAAAACTCCGGCTGCCGATTACAAGGTGGCGGACCTTTCGCTTGCCGAATGGGGCCGAAAGGAAATCGAAATCGCCGAAACCGAAATGCCGGGGCTGATGGCTCTCCGCAAGGAGTATGGCGATTCGAAACCTCTGAAAGGGGCGCGGATCGGCGGGTGTCTCCACATGACCATCCAGACCGCAGTCCTGATCGAAACCCTCGAACATCTCGGAGCGACTGTCCGTTGGTCTTCCTGCAATATATTTTCGACCCAGGATCACGCCGCCGCCGCCCTGGCAGCCAAAGGCACACCGGTGTTCGCCTGGAAAGGTGAAACCCAGGAGGAATTCTGGTGGTGCATCGAACAGACCATCTACTGGCCGGATGGGAAGCCACTCAACATGATACTCGATGATGGCGGCGATCTGACCCTGGTAATACACCAGAAAATGCCTGAACTGCTTGCCGGAATCCGGGGTATTTCCGAAGAAACCACAACAGGTGTTCATCGCCTGTATGAAATGGAGCGGAATGGCACCCTCGGCTGCCCCTCGATCAATGTCAACGACTCAGTCACCAAGAGCAAATTCGATAACCTGTATGGCTGCCGTGAATCGCTCATCGATGGGATCAAGCGCGCCACGGATGTGATGATCGCCGGAAAGCTGGCAGTGGTGTGTGGTTATGGGGATGTCGGCAAAGGCTGTGCCCAGTCACTGCAGAAATTTGGAGCACGGGTGGTGGTGACTGAAGTGGATCCCATCTGTGCCCTGCAGGCGGCGATGGAGGGTTACCAGGTTCTTCGTCTGGAGGATGTTGTCTCGGAGGCGGATATTTTCGTGACCTCCACCGGCTGCTGCCATGTCATCCGTCGGGAGCACCTCGATGCGATGCGTGACCAGGCGATTGTGTGCAATATCGGCCACTTCGATATCGAAATCGATGTCGACTCGGTGTTTAAGGACCCTAACCTCAAGCGGGTCGAAATCAAACCCCAGGTCGACCAGGTCATCTGGCCGGATGGCAAGCGTGTCACAATCCTGGCTGAAGGGCGGCTTGTGAACCTGGGATGTGCGACCGGCCACCCCAGCTTCGTGATGTCGAACTCATTCACCAATCAGGTTCTGGCTCAGATCGAACTCTGGCAGAACGCGGAAAATTACCAGAAGAAGGTCTATGTCCTTCCGAAACACCTGGATGAGAAGGTGGCAAGGCTTCACCTCGAGCGCATCGGGGCACGCTTGACCCAGCTGTCACCAGAGCAGGCCGAATACCTGATGCTGCCGGTGGATGGACCCTATAAACCGGATTACTACCGTTATTGAGATCAGTGCAAACCAGAAACCCTGGTGGACTGAAGGGGATTGTTCCCGGAGTTCGCCAGGGTTTTTTGATTGGAGGCCATGAGACTTGTTTGTAATCGGAGTTGATGCAGGAGCCACAAAAACCCATGCAATCGCCCTGGAAGATTCCGGGAAGGTGCTTGGAATCGGTCATGCCGGATGCGGCAGCCATGAGGCGATCGGCTTTGTCCGGGCCAGGGATGCTCTGGATGCAGCCATCAGACAGGCGCTGGAGCAGGCAGGGAAACCTCTTCGAGATGCCCGGTTCGCTTCATTCTGTCTGGCAGGGGTGGATATCCAACACGACATGGTTCATGTCCCGAAGGAAATGCTCGAGCCAATCCTGGGCGGGGTTGCATTTCTCCTCAAAAACGATGCTTTCGGCTGCCTTCGAGGAGGAACCCGGGACCCATTCGGCATCATGATCAATTGCGGTTCAGGGCAGGTCGCGGTTGGCCGGAATCGTGAAGGGGTTGAAATTCGAGTTGGCGGGTACGGCTGGGATTTCGGTGATTTCGGCGGCGGGAATGTAATGACACAATCGGCACTGGCTGCAGTGGTACGGGCAGATGATGGCCGTGGAGCCCCGACAGCGCTGCTCGATTTGATCCTTCAGGCTTCTGGCCATGCCACCATTCCGGATTTTCTCGAAAAGGCCTATCGTGATGGAGAATATGTCCGCAGCCTGGGAATCCCCAGGCTGGTTTTTCGCTCCTCGGCTGCCGGAGATTCGGTGGCGCGCAGCATCTTGAAATCGGTAGCCGAAGAGATGGCTGTCACAGCCAACACCCTGATCCGGCGGCTCAGGATGGAAAAAGAAGCATTTGACCTGATCACCGCAGGGAGTGTGTTTCGAGGAGAGGATCCCTGGTTTCTCGAAACCATCCGCTCACTGGTTCTGCCTCATGCCCCTTCGGCCAACTTTCGATTCCCTCTCTATGCTCCGGCAGTCGGTGCGGGTCTGCTGGCGCTCGAGGCAGTGGGGATTCAGGCAACCGATTCTGTCTATGGCAACCTGGATCGGAGCCTTCCTGCTGAGTTCAGATCCTGAAACTGTGCTGGCGCAGTCATCTGCCCGATATATAAAAAGTAATAACAATGGGAGCCAATAATCCATGGTAAAAGTTGCTGTCATCGGTGGTGGGAGCTCCTACACTCCCGAACTCCTCGAAGGCCTCCTCGAGAGAAGGTCCAGCCTGAACCTTGACCGGATTTGCCTGATGGACATTGATTCTCAACGCCTCCAGATACTGTCGTCACTGGGAGAGCGGATGGCGGCAAAAATGGGAGCCGATATCCGGATCGAATCCACAACCCAGCCCGATCAGGCAATCGATGGGGCCGATTATGTGATCACTCAGTTCCGGGTGGGGGGAATGGCCGCCCGCATACGGGATGAAAAGCTCGGGCTGCGCAATCATATCATCGGCCAGGAGACCACCGGTATCGGTGGGTTTGCCAAGGCACTGCGAACCATTCCAGCCATACTCAATATCGCCGCGATTATCGAAAAAAGAGCTCCGCAGGCCTGGTTGATCAATTTTACAAATCCCGCCGGAATCATCACCGAATCTGTCCTCAAACATTCCAGTGTCCGGGTGGTCGGCCTCTGCAACATTCCGATTGGTTATATCATGGCAGCGGCCAAGGCCTTTTCAGTTCCACCATCCAGCATCGAACTCGATTATGCCGGATTAAACCACCTCTCCTGGGTGCGTGGCTGCCGTGTGGATGGGATCGATCGATTCCCGGAGTTTCTTGAAATCATCGCCGGGGAATTTGAAGAGGAGGAGAAACCCTCCAGCAGGGCCATGGCGATGTGGACCCGATTCCTCGGTGTCGTTCCCAATTACTACTTTGCCTATTACTTCTGCACAGCATTGGTCCTCGAGGAACTCAAAGCCCGTACACGGACACGTGGAGAAGAGGTGGTGGAGGTTGAAACCACCCTGTTTCAAAAATATGCCGATCCAGCTCTTTCAGAGAAACCGGCCGAACTGGAGAAGCGTGGAGGGGCCTTCTATTCGACTGCGGCGGTCAACCTGATCGAATCCCTGGCCACAAACCGTGGCGATATTCAGGTGGTCAATGTCCGCAATAATTCAATTCTAAGCGAGCTTCCTCCCGAATGTGCAGTCGAGATCCCATGCCGAATCACCGGCTCGGGGCCGGTTCCTCTGCCTCAATCTCCCCTTCCACCGGAACATCGAGGGATGCTTCAGGTTGTGAAAGCCTATGAGGAATTAACTGTCCGGGCGGGAGCACTTGGGGATCGAAAGTCGGCCATTCTTGCCCTGGCCACTCACCCATTGGTCCGCCAGGTCAGTGAGGTTTCGCGTCTGTTTGATGAAATCCTGGAGGAGAATTGTCAGTTTTTGCCCCAGTTTGCCAGGTCATGACCCCTCAGGGGACATAGACCACAATATCGCCGCGGCTGCTGGTTCCATTCGTAGGAGAATAAACCGGGTATTTCTGTCCAAACCCATCTTCCGAATCAGGTCCAATGCTCCATAACATGTACCCCTGGCTGGGATATTTCAACCGGGTTGGGCGAACATTCGGGGTGTTGTAGCTCATTGAATAACGATATGCGATCCCCCCGCCGAATCCACGGCAGTGGGCAATTTTTGTGCTGGAGTAATGATACAGGAATGGGCGGTTCCCTGCCGCTGGATTCCCATGAAGCTGAAATGGATCATGGAGTTCGGCATTGGTGATATACTTGATCGGAGTGGTGACAACATATCCAACCGCTTCATAACTCCAGTAAGGCTCCTGATTGAAGACACCGCTTCTTCCCTTGCAGTCGGTGGTGGGCAGCCCTGTGTCCCCATCCTGGCCTGCCGCACCTTCAGCGCTGCGGTGGTTGAACGGGTACGAGTTGAAATCGGCAAAGTAAGAGGCATGGACTGTTTCCAGTGTTTTCAGCTCCGCACGCACTTTGGTGACCTTTGCACGCAGCTGGGCTTCGAGGAAATTGGGAAGCGCGATCGAAATCAGAATCAGGATAATTGCGATGACTATGAGCAGCTCGATCAGGGTAAAGCCAAGCTGGCTCTTGATTGATAAAGGTCGGGCGCTAGTCATGATAAGCTCGATCTCCCTGGGCTGTCTGTGGTCAATGGACCACCTTGGAACATTCTTTCATCCTGTCACTCCAAGATAACATAATGTTATATGAACTTCAAGTTTTTTGCAAAATATTCTTTGGGTCGCGAAAATCAGGCTCAAGCGGCAATCAGGGGACCATTTCAGCCGGATGAGAGGGGATGGCGGTCGGCTGGGGTTGAGCCATCCGTTCCCGTGCCAGATCGCCTAATAAAGTGTTCGGACTGCTCAGCACAATATCCTCATAAACAGCAGGATTTGAGGGGGTTTCCAGGGCCGCTTTTTCGAACCGGATCCGTTTGACCAGGGTCTGGTTCCCCGATCTTTCCTCCACCAGACTCCACTGCTGAAGGCCTTCCGCCTTGTGGCCGGATTCAATCTGGATTTTCCCAATCCGGTAATAAATCCAGTCGGTCAGGTCTGAAGGGCCTAATGCAGCCGCCAGGTTCCGGTAGTTTGTTTCAGATTCCTTCCACTCACCACTTCCTTCGAAGAAGCAGGCCAGGCTGAAGGCCGCCAGTTTGTCTTCCTCAACCCCGGTCATGTACCTCAAGCGCCAGAGGGCTTCATTCGCCAGACTCTGGCCCGGGTCGGTCGAAAGAACCTTCTGAAAACCTTCCCGGGCAGCCCCCCAGTCCCTTTGCCAGAGATTCCATTCAGCCAGCCAGAACATGGCTTCAGCCGCATGGGAACCTCCTTCTTTGAGGATGTCCTCCAGGAGGGGAATTGCTTTGCTCTTTTCATGGAGCTGGGTATGGGCCATGGCCATCAGAAATGCGTTTTCTCCCTTGTAAGTCGGGACACGATCGATATTCGGCGTTTCCTTGAGGACAATCAGTGTTTTTCCGGGTTGATAAAGTTCGAGAAAAAGGCGAGCCATGGACAAACCGGCACGGATTTTTTGTTCACCGGTGGTCTTGGGAAGATTCTTCAGGGTTTGCCAGAGGTTGATGGAGGCGGTGAGATCACCAATGACGGCATTCGACCGGGCCGCAGCCTCGAGCATATTCGGACGGCCCTTGAGCTGCTCCAGATCCACCGATGCGAAATAACAGCTTGCGAGACGATGCTCTCCCTGCAGGGAAAGATCCAGCCCGATCCCCATCAGATGATTGCCTTTACGCCCGGGGTCTTTAGCCCAGTAGGCCTTTAATGCCTCGGGTGGGGCGACCAGCCAGGCTTCGAGAACCGGAACCCTGTTCAATTGAAGAGCGAGTTCGGTCGCCATTTCCACAGCGAAGTCTCGCCATGGGGCTTTGACTGTGTCACTGGCAGCCAAAACCTCATCGAGTTTTGCAGAGAATGTCTCCATCTGCTGGGTGCGCCGGAGTTGATCCACCAGGCGTTCGGGCGACCAGGTCCCTCCAATTCTCGGCGCCTGCGAGCGCAGCGCCTGATAGGCAGTCAATGCCCCGGAAACATCTCCCAGCGAAATGGAGACTTCGAGCAGTTCCTGCGAAAAAATCGCCGCCTGACTGGATTTCGCCAGCCCTTGTTTATAGGCTTCGATCGCTTCTTTGAGAAACCCCTTCCCTTTCAAAAGCCTGCCCCATTGAAGGTAACCCAGGTCTTTACGAGGATCCTGCCCGGGTATTCTGGCCCAGACAGCCAGGGCCTCCCTGTTCATGCCACGGTCAGCCAGCAGGCTTCCCCAGGCATCCAGGTAACGGCCAGGTGATTCAGTTTCGAGTTCGGAATAGATTTTCGAGGCATCCTCGATCTTTCCCTGTGAAGCCAGCATACGGGCCGCCTGGAGCCGTTGATCGATATTTCCCCACAGATTTTCACGAATGATCTGGATGGCTTCATCGATGCGGCCATTTCTTTCCAGAGTGAGCGCTTTGATGGCCAGCCAGTCGCTTTTCCCTTCGGCTGGGACTTCCATGGTTCCAGATAAAATCATCCCGGAAATCAGGTTCAGAAAATTTGGATCAGAGGCATCTTCCAGAAACCCGGACCACTGGGCGCGCATCACGGAAGGATTGTCTTTGAACCCGGTTTGAAGCAGGAAGCGTGCAATCTCCTTCTTGCCCGCCTTGAATGCAGCCCTTGAAAACTGAGTCCACAGGGTCGTGCCGCCATCCTCAAGCATCGAGGGCAGGATCTTCCACTGATTATCGGAAAGAGCCTGCTGTTCAGCCGCCGAAACCAGGCTCTGGGCCACTGTCACTTTGAGCCTGGGATCACCATTCCGATAAAGATCGAGGAGGATCTGGACCGCTTCTGTATTTCGAAGGCAGGCCAGCAGAAGATCGGCATAGACCAGGTGAAGCTGGGTCACAGTCGATGAATAGGGTGGATCCAGTTCATCCAGGGGTGTCAGCTGGCTTTCCAGCAGCTGGGCGGCATCGGCACTCTGGCCGAGAGATTTCAACACCGACAGCTCGAGGGTCAGCATTTCGGTTGGGTCGATTTCCTGTTCCCAGCCCTCCATGTTCCGGATCGAATCGATCTGCACCCGGGCCTCCTCAACCAAACCGGTTTCCAGCATCGCTCGCGCTTCCAGGAAGAGGAAACGCGGGGTGAGCATGGAGGGATCCCCGATCTGGCGCAGTGTGGTTAATGACTGCAAGGCTTCCCTGGACCGGCCGACAGACAGCAGCCTTTCGATGCCATCTGTCAGATCTGCCTGGGACTGAGCTCCGGGGATTGGGATATTCAGCAGAACAAGGGCCAGTGCAACAAAAGTGAACCGGATATGATTCATACCGCTGATTGATTTCTCCTGTCGTGAGTGTTTGATCCTGTGAATGAGCGGCTCAGGCTTCAGGAACCTGGCCTCCCGGATACATGCCAGTTATCCGATAAATCCAGGTTCGAATCTTCTCATTCGCCGGATCGAGCGAGACAGCCCGAAACAAGGCTTCACGCGCCTGGGGTCCTTCATTCAGTTTAAAGTGGCAGCTGCCGATCAGGAAGTGGATGTGTGCATTGGCAGGTTCAAAAGCAACTGCCGCACGATAACGCTCCAAGGCTTCACTCCACTTCTTTTCCCTGGCCAGTCCATCCCCTTCTTTAAGAAGGTCGGCAACCCCGAGGCTGACACTGGCCTGAACCGGCTCCTCTGAAGCATTCGTGTGGGTTTCAGTCGACACAAGTTCACTCCTCCTGTTTCTGATGATAAACAGAAATTTTCTGAAGGCAATTCCGGCTGCAGCCTGCCGGGCCAGGGTGCTCAGATTTTGAGGTATTTTTCAAAGAAGGCGATGAGAGTCGGCAGGTCGATAACATGACGCACCCTCATGGACTGCCAGACTCACCCTGTCCTCCGCCCCGAGATCCTTATAGATCAGTTTAATCTCTTCCATCGCCTCCCGGGCCAGGGGTACAGTAAAATCGGTGGCGGGTTCCTGGAGACCGTTCTGGCACATCAAAGCCCGAGGGGCGATCAGACTGTAGATATCCGCCCAATCGGCTAACCCCCGCAGTCCCTCGAATTTCCAGCAGGGGCAGTGCCCTTCCTCCATCTGATCCATTCGGGTCAGGAACCCGGAACTGGCCACCGCACTGATGCGCTCATCCATGGCTCCCAGCCACATCGCCATCTCTCCCCCGAGTGACAAGCCTGCGCAACCGATCCTTGAAGGATCCACTTCGGGCATGGCAACCAGCAGGTCTACCGAACGAATCAGATCCCACAACCTCTCCCCCATCAATGTCCGGCCTTCCTCATAGACCTCATGCTGGCCGACATCAACCGCAACAGTAACAACGCCGCGTTTGGCCAGTTCTGCAGCAAATGCGTTGTAGATCCCTTCCTGGTAGGTCGAGAAACGGTCCCCGCCATGCCCATGGATGCAGACCACTGCGGGATGCCTGGCAGTTGAATCGGATGGGAGAGTGAGGATGGCATGGATGCGTCGGTTGGCTGTGGTCTGAAAACCAATTTCCTGAAACAAATAACCTTCCCGGGTGGTGGCCGTGATCACCGCACTGGCAAATGCGACCCGATGCCCGGATTGGACCAGATCCTCGAGCTTGAGCAGTTCATAAAACTCGGTGCGAAGGTTTTTCTGCCAGGCCCGTGCCTCCTCGGGAGACCGTGGCGTGTAGCGCATGCTGCGCAGGACCTCTGCAGGCGAAGAGGCCGGGAATGAGGCCAGAAGAGCCAGGAAAAGTATCGGCAGATAGAAAGCCCTGAGGTGGTATTCAAACATCCTTGTCTTGTCCTCCCCCTGGCGGATTTTACAGCCGGATCGAGCCAGTAGAAACCATAGTGCGTTCCGGAATATGGATTGACAAGAGAGGCTGCCCACTGGCACGAGAAGCGGCACCAGCCTCCGGGAGAGAGATGACTCTCCGCCCGATGGAACCCACTTGATCCTTCTTTACTTCTCAATCAACCTAAGGCATTCATTGAGATATGACTTTTAAGGAGAAAAATCATGTCCCTGTCCGATGCAGATATCAAGAAGATTCTAGACCAGGCTGAGGTGGGAGCTTTGAAAGAACCCTCACTGCTTCGCGCCAACTCCAAAGGTGAGAAACAGACCACCAAAATGCACATTGTTGTGGTCGATCGCTCCGGCCGGATTGTCGGCCAAAGGTCCATGGGCGATGCCTGGCTGGGCAGCATCCACATCGCCCGTGCCAAGGCATTCACCGCACTCGCTTTCAGCAGCAATGAAAACGCCCTCACCACACGCTCCATCGGTCTGTTGTCACAACCCGGAGGGCCACTCTGGCAGATCGGCAGCAGCAATGTGGGCGACGGAATCATCGAATTTCCCGGAGGCCTTCCGGTCTACAAAGAAGGGGTGCTGGTGGGCGCCATCGGTGTCAGCGGTGATGGGGTTGAAGAGGATGAAAATGTCGCTGAAGCAGGCGCCAGGGGATTTGAGCCTCCAGCCGCTATCAGAATCGACACAGTCACAGCGGGAGCAGTGGCTTACACAAAATAGAGAATGGCCACCGTGAAGGGGCATCACCTGAGTGGACCCCCTTTGCCAAGCTGAGATTAACTTACTGAGGAATTGAAGAATGCCATATACTCCCCATACGGACCTGGATATCCAGGAAATGCTGCAGCTGATCGGGCTGTCCTCAATTGAGGATCTTTTCGAGGAGATTCCTGAGTCGATCCGCAAGCCATCAATTCAGGTTCAAGCACCGAAAACAGAGGAAGAAATTCGTCGGGTCATCGATCATTTATCCGGCCTCAACCATCCCGCTGGAGAGTCTATCTCTTTTCTGGGGGGAGGAGCCTATGAGCGCATCCGCCCCAGCATTATCGATCGGCTGATTTCGAGAAGCGAATTCTGCACCTCCTACACCCCATACCAGGCTGAGGTGAGCCAGGGAACGCTTCAGTTCATTTTTGAATTTCAGTCACTGATCACGCGGCTGACCGGAATGGAGGCCACCAATGCCTCCATGTATGATGGCGCTTCGGCACTGGCTGAAGCCGCTCTGATGGCTCTTCGGATCAACCATCGGGGGAAACTCCTGGTGGCTGGCTCGATCCATCCACGCTGGAAACAGGCGCTTAAAACCTACCTGACCGGCATGGATGCCGTGATCGAAGAAATCCCGATGAAATCTGGGACTCTCGATCTCGAGTGGCTTGCCGGCGCGGTCGATTCACAAACCTCCTCTGTCGCCATTCAGTCACCGAATTTTTTCGGTTTCCTCGAGGATCTTGAGAAGATCGGCGAGATCATCAAACCCAGCGGAGCGGTGTGGATTCAGGCTTCGGATCCAGTATCCCTGGCCCTGCTGAAAACTCCCGGGGAGTGGGGAGCCGATATCGCCATCGGTGAGCTGCAGTCCCTCGGGCTGCCGCTTTCTTATGGCGGACCTTACGCGGGGTATTTCGCGGTGCGTTATAAAGATATCCGCCAGATGCCGGGAAGGCTGGTTGGAAAAACGGTCGATTCGGATGGGAAGCCTGGATATGTCCTGACCCTGCAGACCCGTGAGCAGCATATCCGCCGGGATAAAGCCACATCCAATATCTGCACCAACCAATCCCTGTGCGCCCTGGCCGCCAGTATTTACATGGCCACCCTGGGCCCCTCCGGCCTCAAAGAGGTGGCGCAGCAGAATTTCGATAAAGCCCATTACCTCGCTGAAAAATTGACCCGGATCCCCGGCTTCCAGATGCTCTCGGAGGCTCCCTTCTTCAATGAGTTTACCCTGGTTCTCCCAGGCAAGGCTTCCGAGGTGGCCGCACGCCTGCGAAATCAGGGGATCCTGGCAGGGATTCATGATGCTCACTGGACAGGAGATCCCAGATACCTGGTTCTGTGTGTGACCGAAACCAAGTCCCTGGAGGATCTCGATCACGCTGCTGAAGCCTTTCGCGAGGCGATCCGTTGAATAAAATGTCCTGTTCATTCTGGCTGACCAGTTCCGCTGGGACTGCCTCGGTGCAGCAGGGAATCCAGTCATTCAAACTCCGAACCTGGATCATCTGGCGCATGAAGGGGTGCTGTTCAAGAACTGTTTTGTCCAGACCAATCCCTGCGGCCCGAGCCGGATGTGCATCTATAACAGCCGCTACCTGTGTTCGACACGCGCCCTGACCAATGAGACCCCCCTGCGTGATGCGGAGGAAAACCTTGGAATGCACCTCCAGGATGCCGGATATAACCCCGGGCTGATCGGATATAACGATTATGTTCGTGATCCGGCGACACTTCCTCATGGGCACCCCCAGAAGACCACTCCCTGCTATGACAATGTGCTGCCCGGTTTTGACTGGATCCTGTTTCATGATGAATACACCAGCCCGCAATACCTCCAGTGGCTGCGTGAAAAGGGTTATCCAGAAGGCATCCTCGACCGAATCCGCATCAGCCTGCCCGATGTTCCACCAGAGGGACCGGGAGAACACCTGCCTCTGTGTTTCCCTGCCCATTACAAGGCAGAAGACAGCGAGGCGCGATTCGTCACCGGCATTGCGACCGACTGGATCTCCAGGCGGAAGGGATGCGGCTGGTTCCTCAGCCTGAATTACATCAAACCTCACTCCCCACGCATTTGCCCTTCCCCATACCATGACATGTACGCCCCCCGGAGGATGCCAGAAGCCAACCGCCGGCCTGGAGAGCTCGATAAACCTCACCCGTATTACCAGCTGATGGCAGCGGAAAAGCAGCTCGAAAACGACAGCCACCTGAGGGAAACACGCGCCAATTATTATGGGATGATTTCAGAGCTGGATGCCTGCCTCGGCACTCTTTTCGAGTTTCTAAAGACCTCGGGGGAATGGGATCACACCCTGATCGTTTTTTCATCGGATCATGGGGATTATCTTGGGGATCATTACCTGCTTGACAAGGCGCATTTCTTCGATGAAACCATGCATGTTCCTCTGATTGTCCGGGATCCCTCCCCGGAAGCGGATGGAACCCGGGGAACTCAACTGGAAGGGCTGGTGGAGTCGATCGATATCGCACCTACCCTGCTTGATTTTCTCGGCAGGCCGAAACCCGACCGTTTTCAGGGGAGCAGCCTGCTGCCGGCTGTCCGTCAGGCGGTGCCGTGGCAAGGCAAAGAGTCGATCCACTTCGAAGCGGACTTCAGAACCCGTTCAACAGTTCCTCCAGGGCTCCACCCGGATGAATGCCTGTTCTGGGTCATCCGGGATCACCAATACAAGTATGTCCAGTTTGCTTCGCCAGCCATGCCGCCACTTCTTTTCGACCTGCAGAAAGATCCCGGTGAATTTGACAACCAGGCGGATAATCCCGGCAATTCTGCAATCGTGGCCGATTACTGCCAGCAGATGCTCCGCTGGCGGATGCGCTTCGAAGACCAGCGCATGGAACATTGGGCCGCAAACCATCGCAGGCGTTAACTTTTCAGGCTGGTTCACCCTTATTGGCTGAAGAGGTATCGGGCTGGAACGTTACATCCATCAGCCTTTTTCCGTTTTGCTTGATGTAATGAAAAAAACTGTCGCAGACAGTTCAACAGGAAGATCGAAGCATCGATCAAGGAGAAAAAAACAATGAAGAAATTGTCAGCTATAGCAGTCTGTTTGTTTCTGGCATTCCTTTTGATCCCTCAGGCACCGGCACAGGATCAGAAAACCATCCTCCATCAAATCTCGGATGCCCAGGCGGGAATCTATGAGCGGGTCGGCCCTTCAGTAGTCCGGCTCATCACCAGCCGCGCCCACCCCGACATTGATGCGATGAAAGATAATCCGATGGCCCCATTCCTCGATCCCAAGAACTGGGAAGGGACACCCTTCGAATTCTATTTCCAGGGACCGGATGGTGAGAAGAAAATCCACCGGTTTGATAACCGGAAAGGCCAGGACGATTCAGAGAATGAGAATGAGGATGAGGGTCAAAGTGAAGGAAAGTCCCCATTCCATGTCAATGGAATCGGCTCCGGTATCGTGTACAAAGTTGACAGCGATGCCGCATGGATCGTCACCAACAACCATGTCATCGGGGATGCGGAACGCCTGGATATTGAATTCAAGGATGTCAACCCGATCACGGAGTTCGATCTGATCTCTGATCCCGGCGATCCCAAGCGGAATGCTTTTCTTGACAAGAAATCCGACCTGGCTGTCATCCGGCTGAGCAAGGATGTTCTGGGAGACAGGCAGCTTGTCGCTGTTCCGCTCGGTGATTCAGATGCGCTGAAAGTTGGTGAAATCGTCTTCACACTGGGTTCGCCATTGAATCGTGAACAGACTTTCAGCCAGGGCATCCTGAGTGCAAAAGACCGAAGTGGTGTCTTCCCGGACCAGTCTGACAAAGAGATTCGATATGAGGGATTTCTCCAGACAACCGCCTTTATCAATGTTGGAAACAGCGGCGGGCCACTGCTCAATGTGGATGGTGAGGTGGTTGGGATCGATGTCGCCATCCAGACCGCAGGCGGCTTTTCGAATGGGTTTGTCGGAATCGGATTCGCAATCCCATCCAACCGTGTCAAGGAAGTTGTCGGATCACTGATGGACAAGGGAAAAGTGGTTCGGGGTTATCTCGGTGTGCTGATCGGCCAGCCAAGCATCAGTTCAGCGCAGTATTTCAACCTCCCACCCAAGAGTGGAGCCGAGGTTGTCGAGGTGTATCAGGAAACACCAGCGGAAAAAGGCGGCCTCAAGAAAAAAGACATTATCCTTTCCTTCAATGGAACACCGGTTCATGGAACCACTCACTTCCAGGAAATGGTCGCACGCGCCCCGGTGAACCAGACCGCCAAAGTTGAGGTGCTGCGGAGTGGCCAGAAAGTTCAGCTGGATGTGCCGGTCGAAGAACAGCCGGAACAGCCGGTGGCTCGAGTCTCGGGCGGTGAAGGAATGATCCCTGAACTGGGCGCCACGCTGAAGGGGCCGGATGAAGAAGAGGCCCGGTATTACAAGGATGCCGGCAATTTCGAGGGAGTGATTGTCAGTGAAGTTGATCCGGAGGGGCCTCTGGCACGAAAGATCCCCAAAGGCGCTCTGATCACCGCGATTGAAAAGACCAAAGTCACCTCTGTCGATCAGGTCAAGGAGCTGCTCGAGAAAATCATCGATGCGAAGAGCGGCCGCCGGGATATTCTGGTCATGGTCAACTTTGTTCCCAACTCGAGTGAAAACGCCGAAGAGTTTGTGATCGTGAAACTGGAAAGACCGAAGGGCAAGTAAAAAATCAGACCCACCTGATGCAGGCAGGGAAAGGGGCGGCCAGAAATGACCGCCCCTTTCTCATGAAAGCCAATTTTTTTCAGAACCAGGTTGCCTTGCCTGATTTCTCCCGGATGACAACCCGCTGAAGGAAAGTGATCGCTTTCTCAAGCCCCTCTTTGGGGGTCATCAGGCTGTCTTCATGCTCGATGGAGAGAACATGGTCATAGCCGCAGAGTTTCAGGGTTGAAACGAAGTTATTCCACCAGATCTCGTCATGGCCATATCCACAGGTGCGGAAAACCCAGGAACGGCTGAGGACATCGCCATAGTTCTTGGTATCCAGCGTTCCATTGACCTTGGTGTTGATGACATCCACCCGTGTATCTTTGGCATGGACATAATGAATCGCTCCCTGGAGCGCCCGCGCAGCTGCAATCGGATCGATCCCCTGCCAGAAGAAGTGGCTGGGATCGAGGTTCGCTCCGATTGTGTTGCCACAAGCCTTGCGAAGTTTGAGAATTGTTTCCGGGTTGTAAACAATGAATCCTGGGTGGGCTTCGAATGCCAGTTTGACACCATGATCCCGCGCAAACTTGGCTTCCTGGGTCCAGAATGGGATGGCCACCCCATTCCACTGGTAATCGAGGACCTCGAGGAAATCAGGCGGCCAGGGGCATGTGACCCAGTTCGGCTGGGTGTCTTTTGGACCGCCGCCCGGGCATCCTGAAAACAGAATCACCACCTTAACTCCGATTTTTTCAGCCAACTCGATGGTTTTGCGCTGAACTGCGGTATGGGCTTTGGCGATATCCTTGTTCGGGTGAAGCGGATTGCCATGGCAGGAGAGGCCGGAAATTTTTTATCTTGCGCCTTTTGAATTCATCCTGCCAGTCAGCCAGTGCCTTCTTGCTTGAGAGCAGGTCTTCCAGCGGGCAATGGCTCTGCCCTGGATAGTTTCCTGTTCCGATTTCAACCCAATCCACGCCACGTGATTTGATATAATCGAGCGAATCACCCAGAGGGACCCCATTGGCCCCGAGAATTACAGAAAAGACTCCAACTTCCATGATCCTTGCCTCCCTGAAGAATTTTATTATCTCGAGTGTGGGACAGATTCACAGCCGTTCACTCGAGCGTGAAACTCATGCAGCCAAGTCCTGTGTGTGCACCTGGTGGAATTAGAACACGCCCCCAGAGAGACTTCAACTCCGGGAATGCTCAATTTTCCTGATCAGGCGCTGCAGGCGATGGTTCAGGTCCCGCTCCAGCCGTTCAGTCCAGTGGGGCAGATCACAGCTGGCAATATCCCCGATTTCATTCGAGTCGAACCGGTCAGAATGGATGATTGGCAGATCATCCTCGTCTCGATCATCGCTCATTGTGGAATAAGTCACAGACCGCCTGCGGACCGATCGAACCTGGATGTATTCATAACGGAGGTCATCCTCAGTCTCCTCTTCATCCGGCTGAAATTGGTCCAGCGGTTTCGGCTTCTGGTTATAACGGGAGAAAACTTCGATGACCAGTTCACGGGCTTTGCCGTAATTTTTTTCGGTGTGTTCGAAGTATTTGGCAAGTTCGATGGAAATGAGCGGATCGAAGAAACCGGACTGATAAGCAGACTGCCAGATGGAAGCAGCCCGCTCGAGGTTTTTCGCACGCTTGTGCAGGAGGGCCAGATATCGGGAGCACAGATGCCATTCCACTGTCCACCGCGATGGACTGGGGACCGATTCCAGGATTTCGATGGCTTTCTGGAGATTCCCGCGGGAATCATAATATCGCGCCACACCCAGCGACTCCCACAGATTGGATGCAGAAAGGGGGTCGATATGGAGGCGGCAGGCCTGTTCGGTCAGAGCGGCCAGAGCCACGATGTCCATCCGGTTGTGATAGAAAATCGGAGCCATGGTCTGTGGGGAAGCGCCTCGCAGGAACTGGAAATAAAGATGCGGAATCAGGCTGCCAGGGACATCCCCTTCACGCTCACTGCCAAGAACTTTCGATTCGAGAAAGGAGAGATTTGCCGCGCCATAAGCTGGTTTCCAAAGGCGGCGGGCTACAGGCAGGAGGTCGAGGTGTGGTATTTCGGACAGGGGAATCCGAACCCGGTTAAAGACGAATCGTGTCCTGAGGAGTGGCAGATCAAAGGTAGCCCCATTGTAAGTGACCAGCAGGGCCGCCTTTTTGATTTCCTCCCCCAGAAGCGCCATCTGGGCAGGTTCCTCATCAAAGTCACGCATGAAGTATTGAGTGACCAGAAAGCCTTCTTTCTCCAAAGAACCGACACCGATCATGAAGGCGTAGGTTCCGGTTCCCCCGGCAAGACCGGTTGTCTCGGTATCGATGAAGAGAATTTTTCCATCCGGCTGGCCAAGCTCCAGGCCGAACACCTCGGCCAGGCGCACCGCATCGAGATTGCACAATGATTGAAGGGGGTAATTCCCGAAAAACTGATCGTAAGGAAAAAATTCCTCACTGACAAAACAGGTATCCTCACCGACCGAGTGAACTTCGCCTGGAATGAAACGGGAGAGGTCGGGCGGGTCTTTCCGGGGGGCTTCCTGCAGAATCAGATCCGAGGCACGCATCACTCCAACCGGGAGTTTCTTATTCAGCTGGCGGAGCCTTTGGACAATATCATCGATCGGCACAACTTCCCTCCCCCCGGGTTCCTGCTGATTCAATCTTATGAAACCTGTACAGGCCGCACAAGCAGAAAACAGGTTCGATCACCAAGGCTCCTGCAAATATCAATGGAAAGCGATAGGATAAAAAGACCGCCATGGCGATCATTTACCTTGATAATAATGCAACCACACGAGTGGCCCCGGAAGTCCGTGAAGCTCTCCTGCCATTTCTGGATGAGTTGTATGGCAACCCGAGCTCCCCCCACCATTTTGGAGGCCAGGTGGAAAAATACCTGACCATTGCACGAACCCAGCTGGCAGAGCTGCTGGGGTGCAGGCCGAAAGAGATCACCTTTACCAGTGGAGGAACGGAATCGGATAACCTCGCCATCCGGGGGGTTCTCGCCGCGCGGCCTGAAAAGAGGCACATCATCACTTCACAGGTCGAACACAGTGCTGTTCTGGTTCAGTGCCAGGAGCTGTCACGCCAAGGGTACCATGTCGATTTCCTGACGGTGGATTCGGATGGGCAGATCGATCTGGAGGATCTCGAAAATAAGATACAACAGGATACAGCCCTGGTATCGATCATGTGGGCCAACAATGAAACGGGAGTCCTGTTTCCGATCGAATCCATTTCCCAGATATGCAAGGCCCATAAAGTTCCCCTGCATGTCGATGCGGTCCAGGCGGTGGGAAAAATTCCGATCAACCTGGGTTCCACCCACATCGATCTGCTGTCGCTGTCCGGGCATAAAATCCATGCTCCCAAGGGAGTCGGAGCGCTGTATGTTCGAACCGGCCTGCGAATTCGCCCGATTACCTGGGGAGGCCACCAGGAGCGTGGAAAGCGCCCTGGCACAGAGCCGGTTCCCCTGATTGTCGGACTGGGCAAAGCCGCTGAGCTCGCTCATGGCTGGATTGATGAGGAACAAAACCGTGTCCGCCAGCTTCGTGACATGCTGGAGACAGGGCTGGCCGGGTCCATCGCCAACCTTCAGGTCAATGGAGCAGGAAGCCCGAGGCTGCCGAATACACTGAATGTCTGCTTCAAAGGGGTCGAAGGGGAAGCTCTGCTGTTGTTGATGGACCAGATGGGCATGGCGGCCTCATCCGGGAGCGCCTGCCTGGCAGACAAACTCGAGCCTTCCCATGTTCTGCTCGCGATGGGGGTCCCCGAATCGGTTGCCCAGGGAGCTGTTCGCTTCAGCCTGAGCCGTTACAACACAGAAGAGGAAATCCGTGAGGTTTTGAAGGTCATCCCGGGTCTGAATGAGAAGGTGCTGCAGCTCTCGAAGGCCGCAGATCCGGTCAAGAAGATGGTTTCCCCATAGATCCATGGGGGCGCAAAGCCTTTTTCCAGGTTTTCCAGAGTGCCTTCGGGCCAGTCATACTATTCAGGTACATGCGCCTGCGTGATTCACGATCGGCATCTATCATGATGATCCAGGCATCTCTTTCCGCCCGTTCGAACAATCCACCGAGGGCACGGATCCGGTCCTCCAGCATGTCCAGATCATGGATTTCACCCAACAGGTCCTGAATACGGGAAAGGGATTCTTTCCAGGGTGATGCCAGTTCTGTCAGGAAGTCTTCGGTGATATAGCGAAATCTTTTCAATATAATCCGCAGCGTGTGCCATTCGAACCGATCGTTTGTCCGCACCGCACCGGAATGATGGCTCAGAAACTCATCGAGTGTCTCTCCAGCCAGCAGGATAAATGGGGTTGCAGAAGGATCGAGCGACGCAGCCCGCCGTGGAAGAATGCATTTCCAGAATTCCCAATTGTCGAGATCGAAACGGGAAAGCGCCTGGAGAGATTTGCGCCTGTGATTTTCTTCATCGGCTGAAAGAATTCCGGTCAGCTGATCCGCCAGGGGATCCGGATCACGCCTGAGCCGGTCAATCCAGATCTGGAGGACATGAGTATCCCTCAGGCAGCCCACCGCCCGAGCCAGTTTCCCGGATTGACGGAGCATCTTTTTCCAGGATTTATGGGGGTCGAGACGCTCGATTCCTGCGGCAAAGGAACGGCAGCGGCGCAGAGCCACACGGAGATCATGGATGGTTTCCTCATTCGGAGACTGAAGGGAATTTCTCACCAGCCTGCCCACCTGCCGCATCCGCTTCTCGAGGGGATGGACTGCTGGGGAGTCCGGAATTTCTACTTCGGTCATGAGTCCCCCCAAAGAAATTCTTCGATATCCAGGCTGGCCATGGTTCATGATACACCGGTACGATCCTTCTGGCTTCATGAAAGTTCTTTTTTGAACTGGCTGGTGTCCACATCGAAGTCCTTTTAACAGAACCCGACCTGCTGCCACAAATCAAAAAGACGTGTAAACTAGCCGCCGTTTTCATATCAACTGCTTCATCAATGAAGGAACATGCCATGAATGGACTCTTTTCTCCGGAAGAGATCGAAAATGCCATCCGCAGTGGTGAGATCGATACAGTCATAACCGCTTTTCCTGATCATCTTGGCCGGTTGATCGGCAAAAGAACGGTGGGCGACTATTTTCTGGATCATGTCATGACCCGCCCTCTTCATGCCTGTGCTTATCTGCTGACTGTGGATATGGAAATGACCCCTTTCCAGGGGTTTGAGTTGACCAGCTGGGACAGAGGGTATGGCGATTTCAGGATGATCCCGGATTTCAGCACACTGCGCAAAATTTCATGGCTTGAAAAAACGGCTCTGGTCCTTTGCGATCTGGAAGGTGAGGAGGATGACCAGCCGGTCCAGGAATCCCCACGGACGATTTTACGGCAGCAGATTCAACTTGCCGAATCGAGAGGGTATTCCTTCGCAATGGGGTCCGAGCTGGAGTTTTACCTGTTCGATCAGACCTATCGATCCATGTATGGCAGTTCTTTTCGCGATTTGAGGCCTTCCACCGACTATCTGGTCGATTATCACATCCTGGGCACCACCCAGGATGAACCCGTCATCCGGGACATCCGCAATCAGATGAACAACTCGGCGGTTCCAATCGAGTTCAGCAAAGGAGAGTGGGGCCGTGGACAGTATGAAATCAACCTGCGATACACACACCCTCTCGAGATGGCGGACCGCCATGCCATTTACAAGAACGGGGCCAAGGAAATTGCCACGAAGCATGGAAAAGCCATCACCTTCATGGCGAAATATGCCTCGGAAGCTGCCGGGAGCAGCTGCCATCTGCACACCAGCATGTGGGGGGTCGAAGACCAGGCAAACTTGTTATGGGATGAGGGAAAATCAGCTCCCAGCCAGCTGTTGCGCTGGTTTATCGGTGGTCTTCTTCAGGGAGAAAGGGAGCTGTGCCTGCTGTTTGCACCGACAGTTAATTCCTACAAACGATTCAGAAAAGGGTCCTTCGCGCCAACTGCGATCAGCTGGTCGGTTGATAATCGCACGACCTGCCTGCGTTGCGTGGGGCATGGAGGGTCTTTCCGTGTGGAGAACCGCCTGCCGGGAGCCGATGTCAACCCTTACCTTTCCATGGCAGCTACCATTGCGGCTGGATTGTATGGCATCGAGCATCAGATCGATTGTGGCGACCCATTCGGCGGGGATGCCTATTCTCACTCGGGTCTGGAGAGGGTTCCCGGCACACTCGATGAGGCCATGGAGGCATTCCGCAATTCTGCGATTGCAGAATGGGCATTTGGAGAGCGTGTCAAACGCTTCCTGATCCACCAGGCCGAGATCGAGCTGTCCTGTTATCATGAGGCGGTCACAGATTGGGAGCGGAACCGTTATTTCGAAAGGATTTGATATCCTGCCAGGGCCAAAGAAATCACAGGCTGTTCATGGAGAGGCAGTGGATGTCACCCCTTCTTCCCTGCCCTGAAAGGACTGGATATCCTGAAATCTATGGATGATCTCCGTTTCGAAAAAAGACCGGTATCTGGTCATAAAGCGCGAGTATGCAGAAAAGCTGTTGTCACCAGCGGCACTGAAAGAGCTGGAGGGCGCGGTTGAAAGCCTGAGCCACACCTATTTTGTGGTCAATCTGGATGAGGCTGAGGGCCGAAGCGCCATGGAAACTTATTTCGAGAAACGCTATTCAGCCTCCCCGGACCGTTGCCCCGAGTGTGGATCGATTCTGGCCCATCGTGGTGGATGCAGGGAATGCCCTAACCCGAGTTGCGGTTGGGCAGCCTGCCAGTAAACTCCTCCAAGTTCAGGCTCATATTCCAGAGAGTGGGACTCAATTGTCTCATATTCTGAGTCATATTTGTCCCACCCTAACGAAATGAAGCAAGCGTTACCACCATACCCTTTTCCACTTCCGCTTCGAAATAACCTATCAGACAAATTTTCGTTACGCCAAATACCTGAATTCAAGCAAATAACAACATTTTCGTTAGAGGATGACAAAATTTCTAAGTTTGGCACGCCTTCTGCTTTATCTCGGGATGTCTCTGAAAAAAACCTGCAGCCGCAGGGAAACAGAATCAGGGATAAAAAAACAAAAAGGTTCAGCCGACCGGTATGACCGGTGGAAGACCAGGAATTGAAAACAGGAGGATAGGAAGATGTCAAACTTGATGAACAGGAAGCGTGGTTTTACACTGGTGGAGATCATGATCGTTCTGGCAATTATCGGTCTGATCGTGTCGATTGCTGTTCCGGCCTTCTTGAAGAACAGACGGGATGCACAGGGAAGCGCCTGCAATGGCCAGCTGGATTCGATCTTCTCCGCCAAGGAGCAGGTTGCCTTCAAAAAGAATGTGCGCATCAATGGCCCGGTCATTCCTTTCAATGCCGATGAAATCAACAGCTATCTGCGTGGCACCAGTGTGGATGATCCCTGCCCGGGTGGTGGTGCTTACACAATCGGTGACATCAATGATGCCAACGGCCAGGTGATTATCCCGATTTGCGACCAGTCCGGCGAAGATGGGGGTGGTGGTGTGACCTTCGAACAGCAGGGCCTCCACATCCATCGCCGCTCCTACACACAGGATGGCAATGGCGACTACGCTCAGAACACCAACTATACCTTCGCCAGCTGATCCAGACTCACACATAACCTCACTGTGGAGGGTGGCATCGCGAGATGCCACCCTCTCGCATTTTTGCCGGATGAGTTTTTTCTGATGAAATTCGACCCAGGGGAATCACCCGCGGATCTCCGCCATTCAGTGCAAGGCTTCCTCCCATGCCCTGAGAATACGAAGCCTTCCCGTGACCTGGCTCCAGTCCGAGACTCAGTTTCACCTCTCCTTGGGTTTCAAAAGGCAGTCGAATCTGGAGGATCCACTTCGGAAAATAATCCTTATTTCTGGCATGAATGCTGCGAATTTTATTATTGAAACCCTGGTCCACAACTAATCAGCCCATCATCAGGCGCTTCACACCAGTTCAGGGAAATTCAGGACATAACACCGGATCCGCATCCGGGTATTAATAAATCGACCGAAGAGGAGAGGCAAACATCATGGCGACAATAAGAACAAGAGGATTCACACTGGTTGAGATCATGATTGTGCTCGCGATCATTGGACTGATCGTTTCCATTGCAGTTCCCGCCTTTTTGAAAAACCGTCGAGATGCTCAAGGAAGCGCCTGCAACGGCCAGCTGGATTCCATCTACGCTTCGAAGGAGCAGATCGCATGGAAGAAGAATGCTCATGCCAATGGGCCGATCATCCCCTTCAATGCGGATGAGGTGAACAGTTACCTGAGGGGAACCAATGTGGATGATCTCTGCCCGGGGGGCGGAAGTTATACAATCGGGGACATTAATGACGCAGATGGGCTGGTCATTGTACCGATTTGTGATCTTGAGGCTGAGGATGGCGGCGGGGGGGTCACCAATATGGCTCAGGGGCTTCATATCCACCGGCGGTCATACAACCAGGACGCCAATGGGGATTATACCCGCGACACCATACACACCTTCGCGAACTGACCCGGCGATAATCTGAGAGTGATTGAACAGGGGGCGGAGTCATCTGCCCTCTGTTTTTTTTTTAGAGCCAGATTCCCGGCTGCAGCAGGCCTGCGGTTTCTTCGAAGCCAAGCATCAGATTCATATTCTGAACAGCTTGCCCCGCTGCGCCCTTGAGCAGGTTATCTTCCACACTGGCGACAATCAGCCGCCGTGTCCGCCGATCGACATGGACGGATATATCCAGGAAATTGGATCCCTGTATGGCCTTCAGAGAGCACTCTTCCCCGACCGGCAGAACGCGCACAAAAGGCTCTTCTGAATAAGCCTGCTCATATACCTCCTGAGCTTCCTCCACCGAAATATCGCTGGCCAGCTCTCCATAGATGGTAGTCAGTATCCCTCGTGTCACCGGCAGAAGATGAGGCACGAACGAGAGCCGGATTTCGGAACCGGACAGCAGAGATAGCTCCTGCTCAATTTCGGGGATATGCTTGTGTCCTGTGACCTTGTAAGCACTGAAATTCGCATCGCATTCGGCAAAATGCATTCGCTGGGAAAGATGCTTGCCGGCGCCACTGACCCCGGATTTGCAGTCTGCGATGACCGATCCCGGAGTAATGAGCCTGTTACGGATGGCCGGGGCTATTCCGAGGGTGACACAGGTGGCGTAGCAACCGGGGTTGGCGACCACACGGGCATTGCGGATCTCCTCCCGGTGCAGCTCGGGCATGCCATAGACCGCTTCCTGGAGCAATGCGGGATCCTTGTGGTCGATTCCATACCATTTTTTATGAATCTCTTCTTTTCGCAGCCGTGTATCACCTGAAAAATCGATCACCCGGATTCCCCGGTCCAGGTAACCTCGCGCCATCTCCATGGCAACTCCATCCGGGGTTGCAAAGAAAACGATATCCGCTTTCGAGCCATCATCTTTGCCCACAACCATCTGCCGGGTGGTACCCCTCAGATTGGGACGGTATTTCCAGATGGGGGTCGGCTCTTCGGCGCGACGGTCGATCAGAGTGATCGACTCAAGGCCGGGATGGGAAAGCAGCAGACGCGCCAGTTCGCTTCCAGAGTAGCCCGCAACACCAATCACCTTCGCGGTGGCCATCAGATTTCAATCTCCTTGGGTTTTTCCGAACAGGTTTATTCAGATCGCGGAGGGATGCGAATTTTGATCTTCTGCGAAGAGGAGGAGGCATCACAACACCCCCTGCCTTTTTTTCTGACCTGTTTCCAGACAAGATAACATGCAGCTGAAATCAGCGAAACACCAACCAGAACCGCATCCAGGAAATCAGGCATCAATCAAACCCCATCCAGCCCCCCACCGAGTAGACCAGGAAAGAAGCCACCCAGGCGGTGAGAGTCATATAGGCAAACATGAAGGCCGGCCAGCGCCATGAGTTCGTTTCTCTTCGCGCAATTGCGATAGTCGACATGCACTGGCAGGCATAAACATAAAAGATCAAAAGCGACAGACCGACCCGTGCGGTCAGGAAGGGCTTGCCTGTGGCCGGGTTCAATTCGGCATGCAGGGCCTGGCGGAGGGTCAGGTTGTTCTCATCCGCATCTTCACTGATTCCATAAATGACCCCGAGTGTGCTGACGAAGACCTCACGCGCCGCAAGAGAGGCGACGAGTCCCACTCCCACTTTCCAGTTGAAGCCCAGCGGTTCAATCACCGGTTCGATGAAATGGCCCAGACGGCCGCCATAGCTCTTCTCGAGCAGCTCTTCACGCTCCTGGCCATTGATTCGGCTGATTTCTGAGGCTTTGGCTTCCTGGCTCACTTCCAGCTGGGAGGTGATAATCATCCGCTCTTTTTCATATTTGGCCAGGGTTCCCGGATCCCGTGGAAATGACAGCAATCCCCACAGCAGCACAGTCACCGCCAGGATGACAGTTCCGGCTCGAGTGACAAACTGCAATCCACGGTCCCAGAGCAGGAGCAGCAAATTTTTCAGGGATGGAGCTTTGTAGGTCGGCAGCTCCAGCAGGAGGACCGGTTTGGGGCTGCGGAAGAGTGTCTTTTTGAAAATTGAAGCAATCAGGATGGCTGAGGCAATACCCATCAGATAAAGGAAGCCCATGACCAGCCCGCCCAGATTGAGAAATCCGAACACTTTCTGATCCGGAGTAAAAACAGTTCCAATTACCAGTGTGTATACCGGAAGGCGTGCACTGCACGCCATGAGGGGGGCAATGAGTATGGTGACCAGCCGGTCTTTGCGGCTGGGAATGGTTCGTGTCGCCATGATGCCCGGCACCGCACAGGCGAAACTCGACAGCAGCGGTATGAAAGCCTTCCCATCCAGCCCGACCGATGACATCAGGCGATCCATGATAAAGGCAGCCCGTGCCAGATATCCTGTGTCCTCAAGAATCCCGAGAAAGAGAAACAGGATCAGGATCTGCGGAAGGAACACGACTGTATTCCCGACACCGGCGATGATTCCATTGACCAGGAGATCACTGAACATTGACTCCGGGAGGACGGTCTCGACAAAACCAGCCAGGCGGCCGAACACCTGCTCGATGACCTCCATGGCGGGAGCCGCCCAGGTGAAAATCGACTGAAAAACAAAGGCGAATATCAGAATAAAAAGAATCGGACCAAACACTGCATGGAGAAAAACCGCATCCAGCTTCTCAGTCGGGGTGTGCGGGTGGTCTTCCTGCCGGACCTCCGCCCGGCGGAGGATTTCAGCGATGTAATCATAACGGGAATGGGATTCTTCCTTGCGCAGGCCAGAGGTGGTTGAATGAATATCAGAGAGGACCTGGCGAACCTGCTGCAATTCCCTTTCAGGCAAGTTGACTGCTTCATCCCCATCGATATTCGCCAGAAGGAACCAGAGAGACTGTGCCCGATCCCTTTGATCGACAGGTTTCCCATTCGAAAGACACTTTGCCAGTTGCTGAACAGGGAGTTCCAGCCTCTCCGGAAGCCGCTCGATAAAAGGAGGGATTTCAGGCGACAGGCAGGAGCCATCCTTGAGTAACGAATCGATTTTTTTGAGGACTTCATCCAGACCAGTCCCGCGCCGTGCAACTGTAGGAACCACAGTGCATCCCAGGAGGGTCTCGAGCCTGAAGGGATCGACATGAATCCCCTTCTCCCGGGCCACATCCATCATGTTCAAAACGATTATTAGTGGAATTCCCTGGTCAAGGATTTGGGTGGCCAGATAAAGGTTCCGCTCCAGGTTGGAGGCATCGATGACACACAGCACCAGGGTTGGGGCCTGTTGACCGGGAATGCGGCCAAAAAGAACGTCATGAGCCACCTGCTCTTCCGGGCTGCGCGCTGTCAGGCTGTAGCATCCCGGAAGGTCGATCAATTGAACCGTTTTTCCCGAGGGGAGGGTCAGCGGGGCTTCTTTCTGCTCAACTGTGACTCCAGGATAATTGGCAACTTTCTGGCGGGTTCCCGCCAGTGCATTGAACAGAGTGGTCTTGCCTGCATTGGGATTGCCAGCCACCGCAATACACAAGGGACTCAATGAATCAGGAAAAAATCTGGAAGATTTCAGCAGGGGTCCAACCAACTTTATGCCGGGGAAGGTTCCAGTAAAACCTCTTGAGCATCCAGACGGCGAATGGCAATCGAGGTGCCTTTCAAACGGATCGCCATCGGGCACCCCAGGGGAGAAACCCTTTCCACCTTGACAAGGGAACCGGCAACCAGTCCCATCTCCATGAGACGGGTGATTGAATCGCCACCCCCATTGACATTCATGACTCGTCCAATTGTTCCGACCGGCAATTTATCTAATGTCAGCTTCATGTTTCAAAACCTTTGGCTGTTTTCTGTAAGGATAGCCTGACCAGCAGTGGAAGTACAGACCATTTGATACTGTAACGTCACATTCCTTTCTGAAACCCCGAACAGGGGAGTCAACCGGGTTCAACTCCTTCGGATTCAGGTTCTGAGATATTCAATCGCAGCCTGTTAAAAAATGGGCACCACTGGCAGGTTGCCAAAAGATGAAAATTGGCAGTTCATCAGAAAAGCATAAATATTCACCATTGAAGATAATATGTATATGATACAATATTGGCATCATCAGGCCATGGAACATTCCTATCCGCCATTGTAATGATTTTTACCTTTCTTACAAAACAGACAGCCCTTCTGGATGGAAAATTTTGGGGGCACAAAAACAGGAAGATTCTTCAAAAATATTGACAATATCCCCTAAATTTCGGTCCTGGAAGCTGCCCGCCGATCTCACTCCCAGACTCTTTTGCGCATGCCTGGCCGATTCAAACGCAATGAATGGCATATAAACTGCAATGTTTTGTGGTAATTGCAACGGTTGATTGGTGATTTATGGATTTCGACACACATTTTCAGGCGGCTGAAGGAAAGCTGCTTGGAGGAGGAAAGAAAAGTCCTGGGATATTCATTGCCAACCGGGGATATGGCAAAATTGGTTAATGCATTAAATATCAATTTTTTATTATATATCGCTTGACAGTAGAAGCAGATATTGGATAATACGATCGAACGAAAAGCACATAGAAATTGGAACCACTCCTCCTGGAGGAAACAATGCCTGAAAAACGGTTAGATAAAAATGATGGCCACCACATAATCCCACCCATCTCACTGCCTCGATCCTCACGGCAGAAAGATCAAGGGTTTACCATGGTGGAGGTCCTGATTTCAGTGGTCCTTACCACAGTCGCCTTTGTTGGAATATTTGCGACCTATACCACCTCCCTGGCTGTTCAGAAAAAGGTTGATGAACGTTCCCAGGTGCTCTTTCTGATCCAGAAAACATTTGAGCAGGTGCTGGCGGTCGATTACACCGATCTGACTGTCGGAACCACGATTGAGATTTTCGAGGATGAACTGGATGGGCTGCTGACCATTACCAGCAAGGTTGAAACAGTAGTGGATTCCGGCATCCATGCCTTGTGGACCCGTTTTTCAGATCCCACACCGACCTCCCATTACAAGCGGGTCACCATCACCGCCGAATGGGCTCCAGAAGATACAAGCAACGACAAGAAAGAAAAAATGGTGTTGACCACTTACCGGGTGGAACATGAGAACACGGTTGATTTCAGCGAGAGGGCTTCCAGCCAGCTCCCATGGAATTGAGGGAAGGAACCATCATGCACCGTTTGAAGACATCCGCCAAAGGCCAGCAGGGATTCACCCTGACAGAGGTCTTGATCGCCAGCAGCATTGCGAGCCTTGCCATGGCTCTGTCGGCTGTTGCGGTGATGGGATTCCGCTATCAGGGGCAGACCACCTTCTCCCAGCTGCAGACACGCCTGCAGACCCAGAGTGCCATCGAAAAAATCGGACGCCAGATCATGCAGTCCACCAAGGTGGAACTTCAAGGGGATCCGAACCTGGGAGAACCGCAGTTTGTCTATCTCTGGCATGACGACCAGGAAGTCTGGACCCCGGAATCGACTGCGGATGATATCCAGGGGGTTCTTTACCAGGATCCCGGCAGTCTCGAAATCCGTTACCGCCCCGATGTTTCTATTCTGGAAACGTATGAAGTGGTTTCGACGAATATCGAGACGATCAAATTCACAACCAGCGGGAAGGCTTTATTTGTCGAAATCACGATGAAATATGACCCGCATTTTACCGGATCTGAACGCACAGTTCTATCGAGTTTTGTCATCCGGAACAATCCCAAGATGAAGCATGGCGGCAGCCATTAAAAGGAGGTCAACGAGCTTATGCACAAGCATCGATCAATCGTCGGCCCGGCCACCGGAAGACCCCATCCAGAGAGAGGAATCGCCCTGGCGGGAGTCCTGATATTCACTGTCATATCGGCTTTTTTCAGCGCGGCAGTGCTCCATGCTCTTTCGGTTCATTCCCGCCTGGTCCAGGACAAGTACAACTACACACGGGCTTTATATCTGGCGGAGTCAGGATTGAATCGTGCTGCAGAAGCGGTCTGGACCGGATATCTGAATGCCAATCCTCTCCCGGATGCGCGCATCGCCTGGCTTGAAGATCATTACACCGATTTCGATCAGGAAGATGTCTCCATTGGACCGGATGGCGACACCTACACAGTCAAAGCCAGGCGCATGATGACAACAGGGGATGACGAGGAACGCCTGATTGTCTTCGAAGCAATCGGCAATGCTGTCGGTGGGATTGAGCCTGCCGAACGCACCATTACACGAGTGGTCCGGTATGGGCATGATCAAGGCTCGATTTTTGATTACACCTACTTCCTCAACAACTTCGGCTGGTTTTATGGATCAAGCATCACAGCCAATGGAGAGGTGCGAGGGAATGGGAACTTTGAGTTTCGGAGTTCGCCGACTGTCAATGGGGATGTGTATGCCAGCATCAACCCGGATGTCGGCGCTGGCGCACCAGGCCAGATTCTGGGGTCTTACAATTCGTGGAATCTTTCGACTTACCGTACGAAAGCGGTCGGAAAACCCACCTGGCGGCCGACACGCCCTGAATTCGAGTATGGTTACAGCGGGGAGAGCACCGACTTCGAATTTCAGCAGATTCTCGAAATGCCTTACCTGGGAGATATTACACGCTTCGAGGCTCTCGCCCAGCAGAAGAATGGCGAACTCACCACAACAGCGAGCTCAGGCCCGGCCATGCCGACCCACATCGATAATGTAATCCAGGGTCCATTGTTTCTGTATGGAACACCCACAAATCCGATCGTCATCGATGGCCCGGTCGTGGTGCGGGGGGATGTGGCAATCGCAGGTTATGTCACCGGCCAGGGAACTATTTACAGCGACAGAAACATCCATGTTGTGAATGATGTCATCTACAAGACTCCTCCCATCTATGACAAGTCAGCGGGGGCCGATCCCAATGCCAATGCAGCCTACAATCAAGCAGCCGATTTCCTGGGGCTGGCAGCCAAAGGCAATATCATTCTCGGGGACTACACCTCAACTGACTGGACCGGAAATGTGGCTCCGTATATCAAGCCGCCATTCACAAAATCTTATACCGATGAGGATGGAACACGGCATAACGGAGATTACACAGCCAGCGATGGGGCCAAAAGTGATGGAACTGTGCGCAAAAGGTATGAAGGAACATGGACCAATGCCCAATTCCAGTCGATGGTGAACCTGGCCAAGAGCCTCTACAGCCGCAGTGATTCATTGCCTCGAAGAATCGATGCCCTCGGCTATACCAATCACCTCTATGCGGGCCGTGCGAAAGATGCAGTCTGGAATGGGGCCATCATGAGCCGGGATGAGGGCATTGTGTTCAATGGCTCGGTGACCATGAACTATGACTATCGCGCCAAACAGGAAGGGGAACACTACATCGACATCGACCTCCCCAAGGCGGCCAATGCAGAACCCACGATCTGGCTGGAAGGCCCTTATGAGCAGTGGGTTTCGAAGCTGGATCCACTCGATCACAGCCTTCAGGATTGAGTGATAGCTGGATTCTGAAATGATATTCAAAATCGGAGGAAAGAAGCGGATGTTTTCAGGAGAGACTGTCATTCGGTTGGGACTCATCATCGGCCTTTTCACCCTCTGGGGGCAACCACCCGCATACTGCCTGCGTTCGGATAACAATAATAACAGTGAAGCGGGGATCAAATCGGATTTTGAGGAGGTTCTTAAGACTCGGAGGGAGTCTGAAGAGCGTGCCGCCAGGCGCTTTCATGAGGTGTCATCCCCCCCGGTTGATGGGTCGGTCACAGTGAAGATTCGCGGCAGGTCCAGCGAGGAAAATCCTCGCGGTGAGACCATCGCTGAGGCTCGAGTTCCCCGTGAGGAGGTCGAACAAGGGGATATCGCTGCGGTTTATCGCAAGGTACGCTCCAATCGGAACGACAGTTCAAGCGCCCCCCTGCTGGAATCGGAAAGCTCCGGCACCCCCTCCCAGGCACTCCAGAAACCATCCAGAGAGAACTCCAGCGCCAATGTGATTTTTTCCGGGCTGCTGGCAGCGGCTCTGGGGGGCTGGTGGCTCAACCGGAACTACAGCCTGTCCGGTTTCATCAGATCTTGATCACAATCCTGTCTCTCCAAAGGCGCCAGGCAAGCGCATAGCAGATCAGAAAGAACAGGCTCAGAGAGGCCAGAATCCACACAAGCGGCATCTCCCGCGGCAGAAAAAAATGGAATATTTCAACCAGCAGGAGATGGAACACATACAGGGCCAGCGGGTTCATCCCGAACATGTTCAGGACTGTCAATCGGATGCTGAACCGATCCAGGCATTGAAACAGAAGGAATACAAAGAAAGCCAGCCCGGTTGAGAGAAGTGTAAAGGGCATGGTCATGCAACGGTGTGAGAATGGCCATTGAGCTTTGATCCCAGGCCATTCCATTTCCAGAATCATCCCCGCTGCAGTGAGGCCTGTTCCCCACAGGATTGAATTCCAGAAAACTGCCTCTTTTTTACCCTTCGCCAGCCAATCCCAGACCAGTGAGCCAAGCAGGAGGCAGAAGACCCAGCTGAGCGGTCCGAGCGGGCCTCCATCGAAGCTGTGTTTCGAAAGATAGGGGCCATACCGAGTCCAGCTGAACATCACCTGAAACAGAACCAGATACCCGCAAGCTGCCAGGACTCGCACCCTGCCGGACCTGTGCATGAATGGAATCGCCAGCAAGCCCGCCAGTCCGATATCCACCAGTGCATTCCACCAGCCATGCCAGTTATGCGGGCCATAAACCACGATCCCGATCAATGTGATGAGGAGATACCGTTTGAGGCTTCCCTGCGTGCGGCGCCCAATCCCCGGTTCAGCACCTTTCGATTGAATGAGAGATTGAAACCGATTCCGACAATGAACAGGAATGATGGCGCAATGGTATCCGCATAGGAGAATCCTTCCCGATGGTGGGATAATGCCCAGGGAAGTCCTTTGAAGTGGCTCAAATAATTGACCAGGATCATTCCCAGTATGGTGTAGCCGCGGAGCTGATCGATGGATGAAATGCGAGAAGGTTTATTGCCAGCCGGTGAGGATTCGCCAGTGCTCATCGCCCGATTATCTTATTCACCTTCGACCCGAGGAGGCAAATGGAGTACGCAGCGAAAGGATACAGGAACGGCAGCAGTGGAGCACGGAATCGTGCATTGGCGAAATAGACCATCAGGACCAGAGTATAGACAATCAGGGTAAGCAGAAAGAAATGGCTGAGCGGGTATCGTCGAATGGCGATGACAAGCCCGGACAAAGTCAGATAAATCACAGGCCAGCCCCAGAAAACCAGGGGAAGCCTCCCCTCTTTCCAGAAATAATCCCGATAAGACGGCATGATCATCTGGCCTGTTTCATCCCTGACCGGCCAGAAACGCAGTTCACGCTGCTGTGTTTCCCAGGGCCAGGGACGATAAGGTGAATCGAGGTAGCTCCACCATTTCCAGGGTTCAAAAGATGAAGACCATGACACTGGAGCAAGGAAGAGATGATAGACTTTGGCCAGGTTGTTCTGCATATCCTCCCAGAAATGGCTTCGGATATAGCGCAGGGCGATCAGGGTAAAGACTTTGCTCTCCACCACCTCATCATTGGATCCCTGCGCACGCAGCCTCTGACGGATTCCTTCCTTGTCGCCAAAGGAGTTGTAGCCGAAATCTTCATGGTGGCCAAGGTAAAAATTGACGCCGCTGTTGGTGCTGACCGGAACGACATGGTCCAGCACTGCCTGGTTGCGGATGGTCCAGAATGAGACTGCCAGAAAGGCATACAGCACCATGACAAAAGGGGGGGCGAAAGGGGAATCCAGAAGGCTGAATCGATGCCAGTCGGCTGCTGGAGGGCGGAAATATGTGCGTGAAGCACGGAAAAACCAATAGGCCCCCATCAGTACAAGAGGCGCCATGTTGGGGCGGGTCAGTATCGCCAAGGCCGGCGATGATTCCTGTCCAGGTGGCCATGGGCAGGGAGGGCCGTGTGACACTCCTGACAAGCAGATATCCCCATGCGACAAAGAGCAGGGTGAACAGGGTTTCGGTCAGCAGCTGCCCGCAGAAAAAGATTGAAGTTTCTTCGAAACAGAACAGAGCCGCAGAAAAAAAGGCAATCGTCGCCGGATGCGGACAGGTCCGCCGATCCGCCACGGGATCGAGATCGGAATCTTTCCGAAGGTTGAAGAGGTGGAAAGTCATGAAATAAACCAGCAGGACAGTGAGGACACTGAGGACGCACTGGAGATAATAGATGTTGCGTGGATCAAGCCCGCACCAGCGATATACACCTGCAATCATCAGCGGGTATGCGGGTGGACGGTAGGCTTTGTACAGATCCGACATGATCAGGCCTTTTCCCTCGAGCAGGTTCAGGGCCATGGTTTCGTAGTCAGCCATGTCCGAAAATGGGGGTGTGGTGATCTGAGTGACATACGCCAGGCGCAGGGCAAACCCGAGAACCAGCAGGAGAACCAGCAGACGGGGCTGCCAGCTGGAGGTCAAGCCCGTCTCAACCGGGCTGTCCACCGGAGCCATATCGCCATCGACTGGCACCAGAGCTTTCTCTTCAGATGAGATCGCCGGGATGGTTTCCGCGCCGGGTGGCCCTGGCTCGGGTGGATGGTGGGAATCGATCGACATGACATGGAAAGGCTAACAAAGGCGGCTCAAGGTTGGAAGGATCAACAGCGCCGCCTCAACCTGACAGAAGGCTTGACCAGAAATCCCAGGCGGTCGGCATCTTTGTGTAATCCACCCAGGCTGAATAGCCATTCATCAGGAGGCCCGGCAGTGCCACCAGGCTGATAGCAGCGAATGCCATCCATTTCCTCTGCAAATATTTCCACCCAAGAAACAGCGGCAGCAGGTGAAGCGGAACCAGGACCATGAGGTAACGAGGGCCGGGACAGATGCCGCCATGGTAATCGACATAGCTGCTGATCAGGATCAGGTAGGTTATGGATAATACGAGCACTCCCGAATAGAGCCATCGGCAGGTTCTCCAGGTCAGAAAGATCATCCCCCAGGACACCAGCAGGAGTGGGTTATAGAGGAGCACACTCAAATCCGGGCTGAAGAAAAACCTGGGGAGTGTATCGATCCATGGAGTTCGGAATGAAAGGCGGGCATAGGGAGTGGCCAGCAGCCCGCCCCATCGATACCAATCGAACAGCAGCAGACTTCCTGCGCAGAATGATATTGGAATCACCACTGCTGCAATCGATTTACAGAAATCAATGCCTCCGCGGGGATATGTTCTCCATGCCAGAACTGAGGCCGAGAGCAGAAATCCCGGCACCAGCACCATCATATCCATCCGGGAAAGGATCGATGCACCCATTGCAAAGGAAGCCCAGACTAGCAGTAAGTTACTTCTTTCCACTCCGGCAGAGTCCGCCTGGCGATTCTTTTGCAGAATGAGAAAATAAAAGGCTGCGAGGAGGCACACTGCGGTGAGAGGCTGATTGAAGAAGTCCCGGCTGTAGGGGAAGATCAGGGTCGAGAGGCCACACACCCCCGCCAGCAGCGCCGACTCCCAGGCCGGTAAGGAGGCCATGACCCCGATGCGGAACAGGAGCCAGATCAGCAGGGCAGACAGCCAGGTGTTTGTGGCCAGCGCCAGGCAATCCCCCAGCCGGCAGCCTTCATCCCCCGGCTGCGACATTTCCTCGAAAATACCTGCTGCAAGAAATCCCGGCAGGGCCACCACAGGAAGCAAGGGGCCATACAGGCTGTAGTGGTTTCCTCCATGCCCTGCCCGGGTGACCAGAGACCGTGGAACAGAAAGCCTTCCATGGGCCAGCGCCCTTGTTGTCTCCAGGTTGGCCCGGCTGTCCACAGTCAAAGGCTTTCCGGGGAGCATAAGGGCCGAAATCAGGAGCGAACCGAGAAAGAGGAAAACACCAGGTGTTTTCAATTTTCAGCCAGGATCCTCTGCCGTGCCGCGATCAGCCCCTCCAGGCGGGGAGGGCGAATATCGACTTCAAAGGCAGGTTCGGTTTTATAAATTTCGAAGCGATATTCACTGTGCTTCTGAAGGTAGAGACACTGGTCAAAAAAATCAACAATGATCGCCGCAGATTTTCCCGGTGAAGGACGCAAAACCCGGCCGACCCGTTGGAGTGCGCGTGTTTCGCTTTTCCCTGCCCCGGCCAGAATGAGGGCATCCAGTGAAGGCAGATCCAGCCCTTCATCGGCCAGGGTGGTCGCGATCAGGATGTGATTCTTTTTCTGCCGGAGCTCTTCCAGCGCTTTGCTGCGAACCTCGCTCGGGTTGCCGCCATGGATGAAGACCGCGCCATCGATCAACTGTTCCAGGTTATGGCCATGCTTGATCTGATTGACCAGGATCAGGACTGAGCGCCCTCTGGAGGCACAGTGTGCCGCAACTTCAGCGATGAGATGGTTGCGTTCGGAGTTCTCCACTATTTCCGATTGATAGACTTTGGTGAAATTTCGTGCAAGACGCCTGTTGGTCGGCAGCACTTCAAACATTGTGATTCTGGGAGGCACCAGGAATCCCTGTTTGATCAGCTCGGTCGAGTTGACAACCACCAGTTTTGCCCCCAGCGCCGCTTCGATCATCAGATCGGAACGGTCCGAGCGCCAGGGTGTCGCAGACAGCCCATACCTGAAAAAAGCATTCGGAAGTTTCATGGCGATCTCATAGAAACTGTCCGCAGGAACATGGTGGCATTCATCGAAAATCACCAGACGGCACCGGCTCATGGCATCCTGGACGACTTCCCAATCGGAGACAGTCAGTTTTTCGGATTCATCATCACTCCAGCAGGGCACCTCATCGACCGATTCTTTCGGCAGTTTGACATTCAATGCCCTCGCCGCAGTCTGGATGGTAGCCACTGTGATTTTTTCGATCTGAACCCGGCCATCGCCGATCTGGCCGATGGGGACCCTCAGGATTTTCTGGAATGCCTCAATGGTCTGGTAGAGCAGGTCTTTGGTATGAACGAAGAAAAGGGAATCGAGGCCTTTTTCAGCGATGATATGGGCTGCAATCAAAGTCTTCCCCGCGCCTGTTGCCAGCTGGAGGATGCCGCGTTCATTCTGGCGGACACATTTCAACACCTCCTGCTGATAATCTCGCAAGGGTGGGCCTTCCGCCTGGATGGGCTGGCCTGGAGGAGGCTGGAGTCTGGTGTCTTCAATCTGATACTCATGCCCTTTGTTTTTGAAGAGGGTCTCCACACGGGAAAGCAAGCCGGTCGGGATCGAAAGCCCGCCTCTCTTCCGGTAGAGATGCTTCTGCCCATCCCAGATCCCATCCTGAAATTTTTTTGAATACTCAGCCCCTTCGATCCAGAAGCTGGCGGCCTCTTCGATATCCTCGAGCGGGAGGTCATGCCCCTGGATTTTTGTGAATGTGTTGCCAACAATGAGACGTGTTCCGGCCGCACGGCTTTTCTCAAACTCCTCGACCACTTCTTTGGGGACCAGAGGCCATTCCCCTCCAAGCAGCTCCACAGCCTGATCCAGGAATGCCGCAGGAATCAGCCACTCCTGATTTTCTTTATTCCAACGGCGTCCTTCGATGCATTTGATCGCATCGACTTTGGTTTTGTCATACGGGAAGCGGACCCCGATGACACCCTCCTGCCGCACCTGAAACACAATCATAGCTCAAGGATAAGTGATCCATGGCGGAAAGTGTAGAAAGGCTGGCTTGCCCGGAGCCTGCGGGCCTTTTATGATTCCAGAGTCTGGTGGGAGAATTTATCTAAAGGGTTTTTTATGGACACATTACTGATCGGACTGCTTCTTGGTGTATCCTCCAGCCTGGTTGTCGCATGGCTGGCAGGCAGAAAAAAACACCCCTCTCATCCGGAACAGGGGGTTCAGGCTTACATTGCAATCGAGGGCATTCGTGCAGTCGGCGAGCTCGTGGTGCTGAAAGTCTTTACGCAGCAGATCATTACAAAAACGAACCATCTCTTCGGAGACTGGGGGGAACGCTGGCTGGCCTGGCTGGTTTCATCGAAAAAGACCGCCATGATCTTCGAGTTTGTTGTCGATTTTCGTTATGACCTCAAAAGCCCCAAGTTCACAACAACAGTTGTCGGGAACAGCGGCATCCATTTTGTCCTTCCACCCTGTTTCTATGAAATTCAGCTGAAGGATATCAGCATCTATGATGAAAAAGCTTCGGCCCTCGCACCGATCCTGCTGCCGGAATGGTTAGGCCAGGTTTTCGGAGGAAAGTTTACCGAGAAGGAAAAGAACCGCCTGATCCGTGCGGCGCGGGACAAAGCCGAAGAGATGGCCTGCCAGCTCAGCGGACGCATGATGGGGGAAGTCAGAAAATGCGCTGAATCCGCACTGCGATCCATCTCCAAAGGGATGGGTTTTACCGAGGTCAGTTTTGATTTTCAGGATGAGGGGCAGGTGCATGGAACTGTCAACCTGATGAAGTTTGAAGAAAGTGTCCGCAATGCGATCGGATCCGAGTGAATCAGCTCCCCGGTGGAGCACAAGAACCCCGGGGAGCTGTTCTGATGGGAATTCAGCTATATCGAGTATTTTCCCGCAACAACACGCTTGAACTCAGGATTGCGGCTGAGTGTGCCTGTCACCTGCTGGTGAAAACTGCGTGTCCGATTCTTGACCAGATCCTGGGAAACAATGGCATCCCGAATCTCTTTCGGGCTGAGAGGTTCCGGTGAACTGCTGAGGACCTGCCGGATGGCTTCGCGCAGTGTGGGGCCTCCTGATTTCGACGAGGCTCTTGATCTGGATACGGCTTTCTTTTTCGGCGCTGACTTCCGGGAAGCAGATTTCTTTTTAGGTGATGACTTTTTCGCAGAAGCAGTTTTTTTCGCCGGGGCAGTTTTTTTTTGCGGGCGCCGCTTTCTTCGAGGGAGATTTGGCAGCTGCTTTTTTTACCCCCTTTATAACAGCGGGACGGGAAGCAGCTGCCTTTGCAGGCACAAGCGCTGCTCCTTCGATTGCAGCAATTTCTTCAGCAAGGTGCCGCAGCTCCTTCGAAAGCTCCGCATGGCGCGCCTTCAGTTCGGGCAGGCGGCTCAACTCTTTCTGTGCAAGTTTCTGGTACAGTGCCCTGACATCCGCCAGCGACAGTGCATCCAATCTTGGTTTTCTTGAACGACTCTTTCTTGCCATTCTCTGCAACCCCTTTCTGTGATAATCCCCCTCAGAATTCTTCCTCTATCTCCCGGTTCAGATGCCGCAAACTGGGGATGTATTGACCAACTGCATCATCTCATTAAGGAATATTCTGTAGTCACTTATCAACTACGAGACATCTGTTACTATTGCACCTTCTTCATATTGTTGCAAGAGATATTCTGCTATTCCTGGAGATTATCAACAGTTATGCGAGCACTTAAAGCGCTATTGAGGACCCATTTCTCAGTTGCAGGATCGCTGCTGCTGGCTTTCTGCAGTTTTGTCGCAGGCACTCAATGCCAGGCGGAGACGGCACCACTCTGCTTCTTCGATGCAAGTGGAAAATCGCCACAACAGCTGGGGCTGCTGTTGAATGATAACGAATGCCATCGCATTGATAATGACTCTCTGCATTACATGGATATCCGTTCCGATACCGATCCCTATAACAAAGTTCAATGGCTTTTCGGTATCAATGAAAACCTCCCTCAAGACTGGAAGAATTGTGTGGCGGAGGTTGAATTTCTGGATGAAGGGGCTGGAGTCATCGAGGCCATGATTCTGGAAAGCGGTCAGTTTAATGGCACCTGGAGACTCCCCCAGCGTGCCTGCTCCTATACACGCCTGAACACCTCAAAGGTGCGTCAGGCACTGTTTCAGTTTCAACTTTCCGGCCTCGACCTGAAGAACAGCCGTCACCCGATCCTCAAAATCAGCGGACTGCAACACCTGATCCGGATTCAACTCCACCGCAGCCTGGAGGAGGCGGCCTGGGAAAAGGCGGCGGCTTCGATTCCCACCAGCATCACTCCTTTGATTCAACTTCAACATCCGATGGAACTGGTGACTACGGCCGGTGTGACCGTGATCGGTGGATCGGATTCAATCGCAAGCTCTCTCAACAATATCCGCGAATTTGCGCCGCTGGCCCGCCTGCTCGGTTTCACATCGATCGAGCTTTATATGACCTGGAACAATATTGAGCCGAGATTCAATGAGTTCGATTTCTCCTACTACGACCGCCTGATCGATGCAATCGGCAGGATGGGTTGAAGTGCTTTCCTCTGCTGATCATCGGATCGGCCTATGCGCTTCCCACCTGGTTCATCAACAGCCCTGACAACAAGGAATTTGTCTGCCTGGAACATCATGTGTCCAACCCCATCCAGAGTATCTGGGCGCCTGAACACCGGAACCATGTGCAGCGGGTGCTCGCAGCAATCGGGAAGCACTATGACGGCACAGGGGTGCTCGAGGGCGTCCGCTTAGGCCCAAGCGGCAACTATGGAGAATCGCAATATCCGGCGGGTGGAAACTGGGGCTTCAAAGGGAAGCCCATGCATATTCATATCGGCTACTGGGCGGGTGATCCGGATGCTGTCATCAGTTTCCGCAACTACCTCGAAGGAAAATACGGGGCCATAGCACACCTTAACCAGGCCTGGGGGGAGGCCCACCCCTCTTTTGAATCGATCGAGCCAATGCTCCCGGTGCAATATATGAAACCTCGCGGAAGGCTTGACATGACCGACTGGTATACCCGATCGATGACCGACTGGTGCGAATGGTGGGCGGTTGAAACCCGCAAGGCCATGCCAGCCACCAAAATCTATCAATCATCGGGTGGCTGGGGATTCCGTGAGGCTGGCACTGACTTCAGCGGGCAGACCAAATCCATGGTGAAGATTCAGGGCGGGATACGCATGACCAATGAAACCGACAGCCTGGCTCAGAATATTTATATCAACCGCCTGGCCGCCACAGCTGCCCGCCATTACCAGGTTCCCATTGGTTACGAACCCGCCAGTTCCCATACAGCCCGAGGAGTCGTCGGCCGAATTTACAACACAGTGATCACAGGAGGCGATCACTGGTTCACCTATCACCTCAACCTCTTCAACCACCCGATGGCGATCGCCCAGTGGCTGGAAAACGCCCACTGGCTGGATCAGAGAAAACAACCTTTTGTCGAAATTGCGGTCTACTACCCTGAGACCATGAACCAGCTCGACGACAGCGCTTTCCGCCATCTGTATGCGTGGGGATTCTATCCCCGTGTCGCAGCGATCCGCCAACACATTGAAGTCGATCACCTGGATGAAACACTGATCCGGGATGGGTTCCTCTCGAAATATAAAGCCCTGATCTTCGCCTGGGGGGATGTGATCGAGCCGGATGTTCTGGAAAAGATCGACCAGTGGTGCCGGGAGGGAGGAACTCTCATCTATCCTTCATTCCCCAAAGGAAATCTTTCCACTGTCGATGGAGATTCAGGCATTTTTAAAGCCTGGTCGAATGGCGATACCGGAAAAGGCGCTTTCCACCGCTTTCGCGGAGATATGGAACCGCCTGATCTTTATGCCCGCTTTGTCCATGAGGTTCTCTTAAACGATCGGGATCTGCATCCCTGGACTCAGGCAGCTTTGAAGACCAGGCATCCTGAGCAGGTGTTCTTTTCCATCCGGGAGGATGGGCGGATGCTCGCAATCAACTACTCGGATCAGAATGCCAGAGTCACACTCGATGGAACCTTTGACGAAGAGATTCCTCCCTTCACGATCAGGCTGCTTCCAGCTGGAAAATAATACTGGCTTAATGAGTTCCTGAATGCGTATTTAAGCAAGCCTGCCAGTGCTGTGCGCAAGCGGCCCCGATTGACGAAAAGGGCAGAAGGGATAAGATGAAAGTACTATGACGCATTCAATGATCGACACGAATCCACAAGAAACTCAGGCATGGTTGAAGAACCTCGAAACAGCATTGGAATCCGGCGGCCCATCCCGTGTGCGGTACCTCATGGACCTGCTGCGGGAGTCCGCATACAACCAGGGAGTTCCCCGGCATCTCACAGTCAATACTCCTTACATCAACACAATTACTGTCGATGACCAGCCCACTTATCCGGGGGATCGTGTCATCGAAAGGCGCATCAAGAGCCTCATCCGCTGGAACGCCATGGCGATGGTCGTCAATGCCAACCATGAATCGCATGGAATTGGCGGGCATATTTCAACCTACGCCTCGGCTGCAACACTTTTTGAGGTGGGGTTCAATCACTTTTTCAAAGCGAAGAATGAAAACTCACTTGGCGACCAGGTTTATTTCCAGGGCCATGCCTCGCCTGGAATATATGCGCGAGCCTTTATAGAAGGCCGTCTGCCCGAACATAAACTGGTCAACTTCCGGCGTGAACTCCGAAAGGGTGGCGGGCTTCCATCCTATCCCCATCCCAAGCTGCTTCCCGATTTCTGGGAGTTTCCTGCTGTAAGCATGGGCCTTGCTCCGATCGAGGCAATCTACCAGGCGCGTTTCAACCGTTATCTGCTGAACCGTGGTGTTCTCGATACGAGCAACTGCCGTGTCTGGGCTTTCCTGGGCGATGGAGAAATGGATGAGCCGGAAAGCATGGGGGCGATCACTCTTGCATCCCGCGAGGAGCTGGACAACCTGGTCTTCGTCATCAACTGCAATCTGCAGCGGCTGGATGGGCCTGTCCGTGGAAATGGAAAGATCATCCAGGAGCTTGAAGCGGCATTCCGGGGCGCCGGATGGAATGTCATCAAGGTGATCTGGGGAGGGGACTGGGATCCGCTGCTGGCGCATGATGATGAAATGCTGCTGCGCCGCCGCATGGAGGAAACTGTCGATGGCCAGTATCAGCGCTATTCGGTCATGCCGGGAGACTACATCCGTGAGGATTTCTTTGGGGTGCATCCCAAGCTTCTGGGAATGGTGGAGCACCTTTCGGATGAGCAGCTCCAGAAGATGCGGCGGGGAGGGCATGATCCAGTCAAGGTATATGCCGCTTACGAGGCAGCTGTAGCGCATCGCGGCTCCCCGACTGTCATTCTCGCCAAAACCATCAAGGGTTATGGGCTTGGAGAAGCCGGTGAAGGAAGAAACATCTCCCACCAGCAGAAGAAGTTGAATGATCATGAACTCAAAGAATTCCGCGACCGGTTCGATATTCCAATCCCGGACGAGGATCTGGATGAACGTCCGTTCTATCGCCCATCAGAAGACAGTGATGAAATTCAGTACCTGCTCGAACGGCGCCGGGCACTGGGCGGATTTATTCCCGCACGCCATTACCGGACTAAGAAGCTCCAGGCTCCCGAACCCAGAACATTCAGCAACATTCTCGGTGGGAGCGGCAACAGGGATGAATCCACCACGATGTCCTTTGCACGGATTCTCGCCCAGCTGCTGAGGGATAAGGAACTCGGGGATCTGATTGTGCCTATCGTTCCTGATGAAGCACGGACTTTCGGCCTCGATTCACTCTTTCAGAAATATGGAATTTACAGCCACAAGGGGCAGAAGTACCTGCCGGTGGATTATCCCGGCCTGCTTTATTACCGCGAAGCGGTGGATGGCCAGCTGATCGAGGAAGGAATTACCGAAGCTGGAGCCATGGCTTCCTTTATCGCGGCAGGAACCGCTTATGCAACCCACGACCGTCCCATGATCCCCTTCTTTATCTATTACTCGATGTTCGGTTTTCAGCGGGTGGGGGATTTGATCTGGGCTGCCGCCGATCAGCGGATCAAAGGATTCATGCTGGGCGCCACAGCTGGCAGAACCACACTGGCAGGTGAAGGCCTGCAGCATCAGGATGGCCAGAGCCAGCTTGCTGCAGCCGTTGTGCCAACCATCATCGCCTACGACCCGGCCTGGGCTTATGAAATTGCAGTCATAATTCGAGACGGAATCCGGCGGATGTATGAGGAAGGCGAAGAGGTTTTTTACTACCTGACACTCGAAAACGAACCCTACCCGCAGGCGCCCATCCCGGAGGGGGTCGAGGAGGGAATCCTTCGTGGGTTCTATAAATTCCGAGCCTTCGAGAACCCTGGCGACATGCCCCGGCTGCACCTGTTCGGGAGTGGTGCGATTCTCCGTGAAGCCCTGCGTGCGCAGGAGATTCTGGCGGAAAAATTCAATGTTGCCGCGGATGTATGGAGTGTCACCAGCTATAAAGAACTCCGCAGGGATGCTGTTGCAGCTCGGCGCTGGAACCTGTTCCATCCGGAGAGCGAACAGAAAGTTCCTTATGTCACCAGCCAGCTTCAGGCAGAACCATGGCCGGTCGTTGCCGCGAGCGATTATGTCAGATCTGTCCAGGAGATGGTGGCGCCTTATGTCCCATCCAGTTTTTATGCGCTCGGTACCGATGGATTTGGCCGGAGCGATGCACGCAAGGAACTGCGGCGCTTCTTTGAAGTCGATGCGGAATGCATCACAGTGGCTGCCCTGACAGCCCTGATGGAACAGGGTGTTGTATCAAAAGCACTTGTGGCTCAAGCCATCAAGGACCTGGGCATCGATCCTGAAAAACCAGACCCGTTTGCCTCATGAGGAGAGCGAATCATGAATTTCCCGCAATTTGAAGCGACTTCAGAGTCCGAAGGGTTTGTCAATATTACTTTCGACCCGCCTGTGACTCGAGGTGAGCTGGGATTGCCTTTTTCCTACCTTGTTCAGCAGAGGAAAGAAAGCCAGGTTCTGATCACCCGTTTCGGAAGGATATTCGAAGTGACCTGCCTGGCTTCTCACTGGGTCGCTTACCTGACCACCCATGGGTATCCACCGGAAGTTCTCGATGATTTCAAGGAAGCAGTCGGATATGTGGAACCCGAGCCTGAAGTTGCAGCTGCAGAATCCGAAGCCACCGAGGAAGTTCCAGCCAAAGCCTGACAGGACGATCGCATCCGACTGAAGAAAAACCCATTCGTGGGATGAGGCCAAGGATTCCACTTTCGCCGATCCGTGAGCACTCCCATATTCGTCCCTCGGAATGGAAGCCCCCCCGGCTCACCTCCCGATTCGGCAAGGCATCAGTCTTCATGCCGGTCATCGAGATTCCTTCGATGAAGGTTCTCTGTGCGAAGAAAAACAGGACGATCACAGGAAGGGTTACCAGTGTGGAGGCAGCCATCAGGTGATGCCAGTCTGTTCCGCCATGTTTGCTCTGGAAGAACTGGAGGCCCAGTGCAAGAGTGAACTGGTTCTGATCAGTCAAGTAAATGAATGGCCCGAGGAAGTCATTCCAGCTTTCGATGAACTGAAAGACAGCGACTACAGTCAGCGCCGATGTCGCCAGGGGGCAGATGACACTCCAGAAAATCCGCCACTCTCCACATCCATCGATCCGTGCCGCATCTGTCAGATCCTGCGGGATCGTCTTGAAAAACTGGCGCAGCAGAAAGATGAAAAAGGCATTGCCAAAGAAAGCCGGAAGCCAGAGTGGCACCATGGTTCCGATCAATCCCATGCTCCGAAACAGGGAGTAAAGGGGGATCATGGTAACCGGAAATGGGACCATCATGGTGGCCAGCACAATCAGAAAGACCAGGTCCCTGCCGGGCCAGGCAATGCGCGCAAATCCATAAGCCACAATCGCACTGCTGACAGTCACCCCGAGGACCATCAGGCCGCACAGCCACAGTGTGTTTTGCGTATAAAGCCAGAATGGAATTTTACTGACTGCCTCGGAATAATTCACCCAGCGGAAATCAACCACACGGCCAGCCATCTGCACAGTGCTGCGGTCAACCGGGCGAAACTGGGTCTGGGACCCCCTCGGGCGGATCCAGGCGAGAGCAGTCCCTGCAGGCAGTGAATAGTCCACAGATGCAACATTCTCTGGTGTGGACCAGGCAACTTCCAGATTTGTCAGAGATTTTCCATCCACAACCGCAGAATACACGTTCGAACGCGGGATCCATTCCGGCGGAAGTGTAGTTGTTTCAGACAATTCCTTGAGGCTTGTTGAGATGGTCCAGAAAAAGGGGGCCGCAAAGGCCAGCCCGAGGGCCAGCAGGAGCACTCCGCGGATTGCCAGGAATATCGGTTCGCCTTCACCAAATGACGTTTTTCTATTGAAGGATGCCATCAGCCTTCCGCCATGTAATAGATCTTTTTCGCGGTTGCCCATGTGGCAACGATTGTCAGCACCAGGATGATCACAAAGAGAATCCAGGCCATCGAACAGGAATACCCCATGCGGAGATACCGGAAGCCGGTATCGTAAAGGTACTGGACATAAAACAGAGTCGATCGCGCCGGTCCGCCCTCGGTCATGATATAGGGCACGACAAAAACCTGCAGCAGGTGAATGATTCCCATGACCAGGTTGAAATAGATCACCGGGGAGATGATCGGGATGGTGACATGGATGAACTGGCGCCAGAAACGCGCGCCATCGATTTTCGCCGCCTCATACAGATGCACCGGAACTTCCTGGAGGCTGGCAAGATAGATCACAATCGAACCGCCAACTCCCCACACAGCCGGCATCACCATCGACACCTTTGACCAGGTGGTGCTCCCCAGCCAGTCGATTGCGGGAATATCCAGCAGGCCGAGCATGTAGTTGATCAGCCCGCTCTCGGTGTTGAGCAGCCATTTCCACAGAATCGCCATGGCCACCAGCGGAACCAGGGACGGAAGGAAGAAGGCTGTCCGGAAAAGTGCCCGCCCGGGAAAAGGGGCATGGAGCAGCAGCGCCAGCGCCAGCGCCACCACCATGGTCACCGGAAGCGCCATCGCGCTGTAAATCAATGTATTGAACAGAGTCTGATGGAATACTGCATCATGCAGCAATTCTTTGTAGTTGTGCAGGCCGATAAAGACCGGTTCTGCCAGGACTGAATAGTCACACAACGAATAATAGAGTGAAGCAGCCAGCGGATACGCCATGAAAACAAGGAAACCAATGATCCACGGGCTGATGAACAGCAGCCCGAGGCGCAGGTCTCTTCGTTCGGCAATCGTCATTCGACTTGGTCCCCTTTCCTGCTTTTTTCAATGAAGGCATCCCATTCTTTATGCCGTGCCGGGCTGACCAGGTTCCAGGTTTCAATCTCCTGGTCAAGGCGGACCTGCAGGCGATTCTGCGCCTCTGTCAAAGCATCATAGGGAGTGGCCTGATGAAGCCAGACTTTATCGAAAACAACCGCGATTTCATCCAGCACTTCATACCACATCGAGATTTTGGGCGCATAACAGGTTTTTTCGCCCATGACCAGGCTGTCGAACATGCGGATATTGGGATTGAGATGGTTGCGCATGAACTCTTCACTGCGCTCCCGTTTGGGGCTGATGCAGCGGAAACCATGGCAGAGCATCTCATTCGCTTTCTGGCTGGTCAGGAAACGAAGAAATTCGAAACTGGCTTCAGGGTGCTTTGAACCAGCAGGGATAAAAATGGTGTCCGCTTCGACAATCACAGTGCCATACAGGTCGGGGGTTTTCACCGCCATGGGGGCCGCACCGAACTCCAGCTTGGGGGCATATTTATCGACAAAGTTGGCCATCCAGGAGCCCTGGAAAATCATGGTCAGCTTTCCAGCCAGAAAGGGATTCTGCGGAGAAGCGAAGAGATTCCCAAATCCGGCGCGCAGGGGCTGGACCCTTTCGGGGCCAAGCCGGGTCGGGTAGTCGGCGACCCACTGATAGGCCTCCACACACAACGGGTCATTCAGGGTCAGCTTGTCTTTTCCATTCCAGAGTTTTCCACCGAAGAACCAGGGGGGGTAATAAGGCCACCATTCCGGGACAGAAACACTTGGCAGAAATGCCAGCCGTTCATACTGATCATCCTTCAGCCGGTTGATCTTGTTCTCGATCTCGATCAATTCCGCAATGGTCACCGGGGGTTTGTTGGGGTCGAGGCCCGCTTCACGGTAGTGGGCTTTGTTGTAGTGCAAAGCGATGGCCGATCCCATGATCGGAAGCCCCCAGAGATAATTGTCATAGAGGCACTGCTCCCAGAACACAGGTATGAAATCATCCTTGTGGACACCCAGCCTTTCGACATATCCATCCAATGGGAGAATGGCATTTTTCTGGGCGAAGTAGGGAAGGAATTCATAAGCGAGGCTGGCGATGTCGGGAGGATTTCCACCCGCTGTCGCTACCAAAAGTTTTCTTTCCAGCTGGCTGATCGAGAGCAGCTCGACAAACAGCTTATCCTGGCTCTGATTGAACAGATCAACGACCGATTGCATGGCGGCCAGTTCGAAACCTGACCAGACCGCCCAGTATTTCAGATGGAGCCTGCCATCGACAGTGTGGGGTTTCTGGTCCGCGCAACCGGAAAGAATGATAACTGACAGCAGCAAGGCCCATCCGGCGTTCCGGCATCTGTGAGCGATGGCTGATCTCCAGAGTGAGGAGATCGATCTGTTGCCTGCTGGAATCGGATCACCAGCCATAGCGTTCTGGCCCCCAGGTTGATCTCTTGCAGGTTTGCTCAATGAAAATCGAGGTCCTCGATGGCAGGTCTTCCTGCAGCAGGACTCCCGCACCCACCAGAGAATATGCCCCCACCTTCACACCCGGCATCAGAGTGACATTCACTCCAGTCCGCACATAATCACCGAGGTAAGTTGCATTGGCATGCCATCTGGGGACTTCTCTGCGCCCTTTCACACGATGGGAGGTCTGCCCGTCATCGAACCGCAGTGTCCCGCACACAGTCGCAGCGCCGAGATCACAGCAGCGCCCGAGGATCCCCCAGTACTCGCCATAATGGAAAGAGTATGACTCATCCATCATCACCCCCTCGAATTCCGCTCCATGGCCGACCACGCAACGGTGCCCGATGACCGAGCGGGATTCAATCAGGCAACCCCGCCAGATTTTGCAATTATCTCCGATGACGATATTGCCTCCAATGTAGGCCCCATCGGTGATGATGGTGTTCCGGCCAACAACCAGGTTTCCATAAACAATGACACCTGGACCGATGGCGCTCCCTTCACCCAGGGCTACATGGCCTTCCAGACGCGCCGATGGATCGATGCTCGCTCCTTCTGCCAGCTGGTTTTCTGTCAAGCCGCCTGTCAGCCAGTCACAAACCACTGTGTTGGCTTCGATGATGTCCCAGGGACGGTCGATATCGACGACACGCTCGACAGCTTCCCAGGCATTGACCTTCCGGTCCCTTCGAAGAAGCTGGTGGATTGTTTCAAACAGAGCCTGTTCGCGTGAAGGCATGGCGCCGATTTCAACGCAGGTTGGAAATTCGGGTGTCGCCACCAGGTCTTCGAGGCTGCCTGCCGGCAGAACGACCAATCCGGTCCATGCACGGCTTTCGCTGGAACACCAGCGTGAATGCGCATGAATGGCCTTGATGTGGTGGCCGGCAACATCTGCAGAAATGCCATCCTGGCAGTAATTTTTATCGATCTGGGACACCAGGCAGGTGATTTCATCTTCGAAGGAATTGGAAAGAACTCCCACCAGATCCCTTGGATGGAACAGCAGATCTCCGGGAACAATGACTACCGGGGCCTGAGGGTCGGTTCGAGCCAAAAGGCCGGCACGGGCTGAGCAGGCAGTCCCGATCGTGCTGGCCGCTGGAACAATCTGAACCCCCATTCCCGAGGTGGAAAAGTCCAGCCACTCATGGCAGGCTGCGCGCACATTCCCTTCCAGATAACCTGTTACCACCCAGACCTGTTCGATCCCCACGGATTCGAGGGCATCCAGCTGATGGTGGATCAGGGGGCGGTTCCCTACAGGGAGTGCCGCTTTGGCATGGGTTTCGTTATAGGGCCAGAGGTGGGTTCCCTGCCCTGCTGCGAGGATGACGGCTTCAGTTACGTTCAATTTTTCACGTTCGATCAACCGCATTTCAGAAACACCCGCTTTCCGCGATCTCAACCGCACGCAACAACGCACGGCTCTTGTTCAGGCATTCCTGGTACTCTCTTTCAGGGATGCTGTCATAAACAAGGCCCGCTCCCGCCTGAATATAGGCTGTATGGTCTTTGACCAGAAGAGTCCGGATGGTAATGCAGGTGTCCATATTTCCATCAAAACTCAGGTATCCCACTGCACCGCCATAAGGCCCACGCCGTGTCGGCTCCAGCTCTTCGATGATCTGCATGGCGCGGATTTTTGGAGCACCGGTCAAAGTTCCGGCCGGAAAAACAGCCCGAAGGATGTCGAAAGGTGTTTTCCCTTTGCGCAGTTTGCCTTCCACAGTCGAAACAATGTGCATGACATGGGAATATCTTTCAATCACCATCAGGTCCGATACCCGCACTGTATTGAAATCACACACCCGGCCGACATCATTTCGTCCCAGGTCGACCAGCATGATATGTTCGGCACATTCTTTGGGGTCCGCCAGTAATTCTTCCTCGAGGTGCTGGTCTTCGAGTGGATTGGCGCCACGGGGGCGGGTTCCGGCGATCGGGCGGTAGATCACCTGGTCATCCACCAGCTTCACCAGAGTTTCGGGAGAGCTCCCCACCAGGCTGCATTCCTGGTTTTCAAGGAGGAACATGTAAGGTGATGGATTCAGGCGGCGCAAGGCCCGATACAGATCCAGCGGGCTGGAATGGACTTCCATCTGGCGCCGCAGGGAAAGAACGATCTGGAAAGCATCTCCGGCGCGGATATATTCACCTGCCTGAAGGACTGCCCTGCAGTAATCTTCTTCGCTGCGGTTATCCACCACCTGGAGAGGCTCCGGGCGGCAGCTCCCAGCCGTGGAGGGAGTTTTGGCGAGGAAAGCCTCGCTTCGATCTCGCTGATACGTGCCAGCGCAGTTTCATAAGCCCAGCGCGGGTCATCCTCGACCAGGGCATTGGCAACAATAAGGATGGTGTGTTTTACACGATCGAAAACAATCAAAGAGTCCGCCAGAACAAACAGGCAGTCCGGAACATCGAGGTCATCCGGATTCTCGATCTGGATTTTCTCGAAAAAAGCGACATTGTCATAAGCCAGGTATCCGACAAAGCCTCCGAAAAAGGGGGGAAGTCCTGGATCGGGAACCGCTCTGAAGGTGGCCATGATCTCCTGCAGCAGGGTCAATGGATCTTCCCCTTCCGCCAAAACCTTCGGGATTCGATGCCATTCTCCTCGATGACTGCATTGCGGCCTTTGGTGCGAACCACAATGCGCGGTTCGGTCCCGATAAAGGAGAATCTTCCGAGAATCTCTCCACCCTCGACACTTTCAAGAAGGAAGGCACGCTGCCCCCGCTTGAATTTGCAATAGGCCGAGAGGGGTGTATCGAAATCGGCAAAGATTTCTTTTGTGACTGGAATGAGGTTTCCCCGGCTTGATTTCTCTAGAAACTGGGAATAATCGGGTTGAATCATTGCAAGGGTCCTTCCGTGTTTCGAAATGAGTGACAGCAAAGCTGCTGTGAGATGAGAGGGGTGTTACCGGGAGTAAACCTGGTCAGGCTCAAAGACCTTGACTCCCTCCTCAACCCAGGACTGGCTTTGCGGGCACCATCGTCTGAAGAAACACGATTTATAACCCGTATGACATGCAGCAACGGCTTGTGTGGCTTTTACCAGAATGGTGTCGCCGTCACAATCGATAAAAATACCCTTGACATGCTGGACATGACCGCTGGTTTCACCTTTTAACCACAGTTTGTTCCGTGAACGCGAATAGAAATGGGTTTTCCCGGTCTGTTCGGTCAGGCGCAGGGATTCATCATTCATGTATCCCATCATCAGGATTTCACCGGTATCGAAGTCCTGAATGATCGCCGGGACCAGGCCATTCGCATCAAATTTTACACGATCAGCAAGAGATTCGGTCATGTCTTCTTCTCAATAATGGTTGCGATATTTACTGATTTCTTAAGGAACGGCAAGCCCCTCTTTGAATTTCTGCGGGATAAAACGAACGGTTCCCGGGTGCTGCAGGGATCTCCAGGATGAAACCTCATCAGTCCACCTGAAGTATTGCACAGCATAAATAGCGGGTTTCCGGTGCCGCAAGCAGCCAGGGATGATCCGAAGCCTGCTGGCGGACTTCAATGACCCGCGCCTGCCGCATGGAATCCCGAGCCGCAAGGGTGAGCATTTCCAGAAAAATCTCCGGGGCGATATGGTGCGAACAGGTCGATGTCGCCAGGATTCCTCCCGGTTTGAGAAGACGAAAGGCACGTCGGTTCAGTTCACGATATCCACGTAGGGCATTATCGAGGTCTTTGCGGCGCTTGGCGAATGGCGGCGGATCGAGGTTGATCAAATCGAATTGCCTGCCGGACTGCACCAGGCTTTTCAGGCGGTCGAAGGCATCTGCGATTTCAAAGGTGACCTCGCTCATGCCATTCAGTTCTGCATTCCTTCGAGCCTGTTCAATCGCAGCAGCGGAACAATCAATCCCCAGAACAGTCCCTGCCCCGCCTTTTTTCATAAAGAAACTGCATGAGCCGGTATAGCAGCAGACATCCAGCGCATCGGCGCCACTGGCGAAACGAGCCAGCACGGCATGATTTTCCATCTGGTCGAGGTACAGGCCGGTTTTCTGGCTCTCGAGCAGGTTCAGCTCAAAGCGCAATCCATGGCACATGACTTCGATAGATTTTTCAAGGCCACCCTGGAGCATCCGGGTGTCCGAATCCAATCCTTCGAGGCTGCGCACCTCCGAGTCGCAGCGAGCCAGGATTCCTTTCGGGGATATCTGCTCACACAGGGCTTCGACAACAAGTGGAAGCAGTGCATCCATTCCTGCGGTCAGTGACTGGAGGACAAGATGCGGGCCATACGAATCGATGACCAGCCCCGGAAGTCCATCGGCTTCGCCATGAACCAGCCGGATTGCTTCACGAGGGAGTGCGAGGGCTTTACGGTACGCAATCGCATGGGCAATCTTCCTCGACATCCAGGCAGCATCGATCCTGCATTCCCCATCTCCCAGTATGCGTGCGGCAATCAATGAATGAGGGTTGTAGTATGCTGTCCAGCAATCAGAACCGGCAGGGAACTTCAGAAGCACAAGGCTGCCAGGAGCCAGCTGGGGGGCTTTCTGGATTTCATTGGAGAAAACCCAGGGATGCAGCCTGGCGCGGCGTTTGCGCGATTCAGCCGACAGGGTCAAAACAGGCAAGGAGCGGGACATGGATGGAGAGACTGTATCATTCATTGATTTTCACAGGGATGGAGTATACTGATTCAGCGAACTGAAAGTAGAATCCCGAAATCATGAGCGAACGAGATATCGCGAGAAATCGCAAGGCATTTCATGACTACATTGTCCTTGACCGGGTTGAAGCAGGCATCAGCCTGCTTGGCAGTGAGGTGAAATCCCTGCGTGAAGGCCAGTGCAACCTCAAAGACAGTTATGCCCTGATTGAAAATGGTGAGGTTCTGTTGAGCAACATGCACATCGCGCATTACGGCCCGGCTGGGTTGTTCAACCATGATCCGGAACGGAAACGGAAGCTTCTCCTGCATCGCCGCGAAATCGACAAGCTGTTCGGCAAGGTCCAGCAGAAAGGGCTGACCCTGATCCCGCTGCGCCTGTATTGGAAAGAGGGGCGTGCCAAGGTGGAGCTGGGGGTCTGCCAGGGCAAGAAACTCTATGACAAACGGCAGGCGCTCAAGGAAAAAGAGCTGGAAAGAGAAGCCAAATCGGCCATGTCGCGCAAACGGCTGGATTAGGATTTTACTGGGAAGCGAGGAAACAGACTGCCTTTTGATGCCTCGGATCCGCCAGCACCTGGACCCGCAACCCTCGAGTCACCTCAGGAATATCGATCAACTTGACTACATCTTCGAAATCTTTCACTTCCGGGCAGAAGGCCGCCAGAGAATTCCGGCTTTTTTCAAAAAAACCCGCATTGAACTCGGCAGCCGGATCGGACGGAAAGACCGGAAGGTAAATGATCTTCGCCTCGACCAGATCCTGGAAGAAGTGAGTCCCATAGGACACTTCGGGGGCATGTCCCGCCTCTTCCTTTCCGACCTCCACCAGGACCGAGGTGTTGTTGATATCCCCATAGGAGACATTGACTCCCATGCTGATGTTGCTCGAACCCCATCGTCCAGGCCCCACCATGATGCATTTTCCTGTTTGAATGGTGGGATGGGCATTGATCTTTCCAACCACCCTGCCGATAGACCTTCTTCTTTCGTCGCTCTCAATCGAGGCATAAGCAGATGGATCGATGAATACCACAAAACGGACATCAGCGATTCTGCCACCACTCATGATTCGGTTGGCACGAAACAGGACTTTATCCCGGGGGATATCCTCGGACACCTCCACCTCGCCACCTTCCATGCCGGGAAGAATCATCGGACGGCATTGGAGAAGATTGAAACGGACCCGGTTGTCCGAGCCGATGAAGGCGGTAAATTCTGTATCGATCGGGATGCCGTAAGCCTTTTCGAGGGTTTCCAGCATCCTGCCGATCAGTGGTATCAGGCTGGTCTGCCTGATCAGGTTGCTGAAAGTCAGAACGATTCCATCAATATCCGAATCAAAATAGGATGACGAGGGATCCGAAAGGAATCCATTCCGGATGGTCGATATCAGCAGGTGCTCATTGGGATATTCTCCCCGTCCAAGCGCCTCTTCGACTGGACGGGTCACAAGGGCATTCTCATCCAGATCGAGGAGGTCCATCTCCTTCTGGGAATATTTCACCACTTCAAAGCCGGTTTCCGGACGCAACTCCGGCTGGCTGACGGAAACATCCTGGGGTAATCGAAATTAGTCCGGTCAACTGCGCGGGTTCCCAGGCCAAATACAAGCCGAATCATCCCTTTGCTGCGATCGATCCGGTCTGTCCAGGCATACAGATTTTTCGAGAATGCAACTCCCGCCAGGCTGGGGAAGAAGGTTCGGCGGAAAGGCATCCCGGAAACACGCTGGACCAGAAGACCCATCTGTTCATCGCTCTCGGCCAGTCCGCGTTTGCGCCGGTATGAAAGGGCATTCGGATCGAGCGCGCTGGCGTAAACCTGTTTGACTGCTTTCAGAAATGCCTCCATGCGCTGCTCGGGTGAACCCTGGTTGGTGCAAAATTCACTGCGGTATTTCCCGGCAAAGGCATTTCCGAAGCTGTCTTCGAGCAGGCTGCTGGAGCGGACAATGATCGGTGCCTGGCCAAAGTATTCCAGCATGTTCTGGAACTGGTTCATGACTTCACGCGGAAAGGTTCCCTCCAGGAAACGTTCCTCGATATCCTCAAACTCAGCCTGCGAAGTCTGTTCGGCGCGTGATAGCTGCAGCCGTAAACGGAAGAGGTCGTTGTTCACCAGGAAAGTGAAGAAGACATCGGAACCGATGAAGAATGAGTCATGATCCTGGGTCGAAGCACGGTAGACATCCTCACCCCACTGCTTGCGCAGAATTTTCCGGGCCAGCAGCATGCCCAGCGCTTTTCCACCGATCCTTCCAGACCCGACAATTCGGTTGCGTATCGCAAAGAGGTCTTCGAGAGTGAAATACTCATCAGAAAGCCTTACAAAATCCGGGTGGTTGCCGAGAAGCATGCGGGCGAGTTCCTGCTTGAGCGACAGGGTCTCCGGCTGTGAAACGATGACTTCTTCAGGCTGATCGCTGTACTGCAGGAGCCTCCGGTAGACAGAATCCCAGGGGGCAATCGATTCGGCTCCGGTACGGAGCGGATTTTTATGGGCAACCGAAGTGATTTCGGCTGCGTCGCCGCTGTGGATGACCGGAACCAGCTCATGCTCGGTCACCTCGTTTGGAAGGAACATCCGTGACGAATAACGCCCCCAGACTTTGACCGCATGGAAAATCAGCTGATCTCCGGCATGATGCAGGTTGATCAGCAGCTGGGTTGTATCGCGAATCCGGGCGACTGTTCCATCCTCATGTTTCCCCAGTTTGAGGGCGAAATAGGCGACTGTATCGAGCTCATAAAGATACGGGCAGGTGATCTGGAAAAAGTTGGCCAGCAGTTCATCTGTTGCCCATTCGGCTACGAGATGCGACAGGTTATCGAAAACATAAAAGGCTTCATGCCCTCTTTTTTCGATAATCCGGTGAACCGAGGAAGCAAAGGGATCGAAACCGATGGCTGGATCGAGTTCGATCACATCGATTTGAGGATGAGGGGCCAGAATCGGCGGGTGGGAGGCAAAGCGCATGTAGACACACTTGCGCCCATCCCGGATGGCCTGAGCCATAAAGGGCTGTGCAAAAGCAATGTAGTCATCCAGCTCATCAACCTGCCAGACGACGTTATCTCCCAGACGAATTCCCTGCAGGACTTCATCGAGAGAGGGAATTCCGCTGAGGATTCTCCGGGACACCTGATTCGTTTCCTCCCTATAGCCGGCGGGATGCCTGTGGAGGCTAAATTCTCCCACGTATCCGCATGGCTTCGACAACCCGTGTCACAGCAACCACATAGGCCGCTTTCCGCAAATTGATATTGAACCTTTTCGAGGCATCCAGAACGGCATGGTAGGATGCCGTCATTTTCTTATCGAGGCGCTCATGGACCATCTCCTTGTCCCAATGGTACATGTAGGCATTCTGGACCATTTCAAAATAAGACACAGTGACCCCGCCGGCATTGCACAGAAAATCCGGGATATGGTGGATCCCTTTCTTGTGAAGGATGGCATCGGCCTCCGGGGTTGTGGGGCCATTGGCCAGTTCCGCCAGGATGCGTGTTTTCAACCGCGGCGCATTGACATCGGTAATGACATTTTCAATGGCTGCTGGAATCAGGATATCGACATCCAGCTCGAGGAGCTGTTCATTGCTGATCGGTTCGGTTCCGGGAAGGCCGACGACAGATCCGGTCATGGCCTTGTACTTCCTGACCGCTTCAGGATCGAGGCCGGCAGGATTCATAATCCCCCCACGGCTGTCGCTGACAGCCACCACCTTGGCGCCAAACAGGCTCACACTCAGCAGCGAGGCAAAATATCCGGCATTGCCAAACCCCTGCACAGCGACACGTGAGCGGGCCAGATCCACTCCACAAATCTTAGCCGCTTCACGAATTGTATACATGCCGCCACGCGCAGCGGCATCAGCCCGGCCAACCGATCCACCGATTGCCAATGGTTTGCCGGTAATGACGCCAAACTGGCTCTGGCGGAAGATTTTGAAATATTCATCCATCATCCAGGCCATGACCTGCGGGTCGGTGTAGATATCAGGAGCTGGAATGTCCTTCTCCGGGCCGATGAAATCGATGATCGAGTCGATGTAAGCACGGCTCAGGCGTTCGAGCTCTCCCCGTGACATCTCTTTCGGATTGCACATGATTCCACCGCCTGCCCCGCCGAGAGGAAGGTCAAGAAGGGCGCACTTCCAGGTCATCCAGGCAGCCTGGGCACGCATGGCATCAATGGTTTTATCCGGATGGAAGCGAATGCCGCCTTTGGTTGGCCCTTTGGCATCGTTATACTGGATGCGGCAGCCGGTGAAGACACGTGTCGTTCCATCATCCATGCGAACCGGCAGCGATACATGAATCTCCCGCATCGGGTGCCGAAGCATGGCATGAACTCCCGGATCAAGACGCAGAATCTCTGCGCATTCGGCAAGTTGTTTGTCGGCGACATCAAAAGAACTCACTCCAGCCATGGTACTCCTCCTGGATCGTGTTTGGTTTCTGCCTGCTTAATTGGCCAGCCCCTGGAATCAGATCTCTGATCAGGTTTCAAAGGGGCAGCAGATTGCACTCCTCAGCCGGGCGTCAGGGACGCCAATAATCCTCATGCTCAGCTGGCAGGTCACTGGGTTTGCTCGATTCTTTGGCAGCGCGTTTAGACCTGGAACTTCCTTTGTCCTGCCGATAGATCGGTGCAGGCCTCCAGGCTTCCCGGTACAGGTTTGCGAGCGCATCCGTTTCAGATGGAAGATGAGAGGGCTTGAAGCCGATGCGTCCCAGCCCTCCCTCTCCAATCACATGCTTGAGAAATTCCCTCTGGAGCTCCTGAAAGCAGAGATCCAGCATCCACTGGCAGGTCTCCAGGGCTTCTGTCTCATGCCCCTCAGCGCAGCAGTTGACCGCGATATTCTGAAAATCGATGGCCAGATTCCTGCCACCAGGCCCGGTGATGTTTCCGATCCGGTCCGAAGCCTGCCGGCAGACCTCCAGGGCGTCATCGATCCGCCTCTGGAAGCAATACACCATGGCCAGATGGTGCAGGCTCATGTGGTAAATTTTGGTGTTGGCTTTGGGAACTTTGGCGAAAGCGGCCTTCTCCTGGATTTCCAGAGCCTCACGGTAAGCGGATTCGGCACGGCTGTAGTCCTGCATGACATGGTACAGCAGGCCGATCAGGTTCAGGCTGCTGCAGATTTCCAGAGACTCAGCTCCCAGCAGCAGGCGTTCCTGGGTGAGAGCACGGCTCAAATAGTTCTCCGCTTCCGGCAGCCGCCCCAATGCAAAAAAGAAAACACCGATTGTTTTCAGCTGGTGTATCGTATAGGCATTGGGCTGATGAGCGGTTTCGGCCTCCCTGAGTGCAGCCAGAAAGGATTCTTCAGCCTTTGTGTAATCACCTTTGCGGAGTGATTTTTCACCCGCTTTCCGGTTCTCCATCATCCGTGAGTAATCCACGGTCTCCATCCTGCCTTTCGTTCAGACCATCGGCCGAGCTGAACTCTCGACCATTGAATCCGTTAGGAAATTATACCAACCCCTGATCGATCATCGCATCGGCAACCTTCACAAAACCGGCGATATTCGCACCGATCACATAGTTTCCAGCATGGCCATATTCAGCTGCAGTTGCACAGGCATTGGAATGAATCCGCTGCATGATGTCACGGAGGTGGTTATCCACAGCCTCGCGTGACCAGGACATGAACTGCGAATTCTGCGCCATCTCAAGGCCGGAAACAGCCACACCGCCGGCATTGGCCGCTTTGCCGGGACCATACAGGATCTTTTTGTCGATGAAGAACTGGACAGCCTCCGGTTCGGAGGGCATGTTGGCGCCTTCACTGACGACAAAGCATCCGTTTTTCACCAAAGTACTGGCATCCTCAGCGGTAATCTCGTTCTGGGTTGCGCTGGGGAAAGCGCACTGAGCCGGGATATCCCAGGGACGAACCCCATCTTTGTACTGTGCTTTTTTGTACCTGGCGGCATATTCGCGGATCCGCTCCCGGCGCACATTTTTCAATTCCATGATAAAGGCCAGCTTCTCCGCATCGATCCCATCGGGATCGTAAATGGTTCCATTTGAATCGGAAAGGGTTACCACCCGCCCTCCGAGTTCATTCACCTTTTCAATGGTGTATTGAGCCACATTTCCGGAGCCTGAGACAAGGCAGGTTTTACCTTCCAGTGAATCATTCCGGGTCGCCAGCATCTCCTGGGCGAAGTATGTCGCTCCATAACCGGTCGCTTCCGGGCGAATCAGTGAGCCGCCCCAGTTCAACCCTTTTCCGGTGAGCACGCCGGTAAACTCATTCCGGAGCCGTTTGTACTGGCCGAACAGGAAACCGATTTCGCGGCCACCGACCCCGATATCGCCTGCGGGGACATCGGTAGCGGGTCCGATATGACGAAACAGTTCGGTCATGAAGGATTGGCAGAAACGCATGACTTCGTTGTCGGATTTCCCTTTCGGATCAAAATCCGATCCACCTTTTCCGCCACCCATCGCCAGCGAAGTCAGCGAGTTTTTGAAAACCTGTTCGAAGGCCAGGAATTTGAGGATGCCGAGATTGACAGTGGGATGAAACCTCAATCCCCCTTTATACGGCCCGATGGAGCTGTTGAATTCGATCCGGAAACCACGATTCACCTGAATGGCGCCTTTATCATCCATCCAGGGAACACGGAACATGAGCACACGTTCAGGTTCGGAAATCCGTTCGAGAATATTGTACTTCTGGTATTTCGGGTGGCGAACGATGACAGGTTCGAGAGACTCAAGAACCTCCTTGACTGCCTGCAGGAACTCGGGTTCACCGGGATTTCTTGCAGCCACCTGGGCTAGAACTTCAGAGACGTAAGGCATGGATGCCAACTCCTTCCGGGGAAGTGCCCTGGGAGCGAGTCCGGTCCTGGGGATTCCCTGCTGAATGATTCCCGACAATCGGGGAAGTATTCATGAGCCCTCAATATGGAAGATTCCTGCCATATATATATGGTACTCTGCTGCCAATATTAAAAGTATCTTTCCAGTGTTGTCAATAGAATATTTCCATGATTCGGCCGTAATTCAATCAATATTAAAATGGAATTTTAATGGAAAAAATGATTCTAAAATTCCTGTATTGGAAATTTTAATCAAATACTTCCAAAGATATTTGGAAAAAGAAATGGAATTGATCCATTTATTCCTTGCAATGCAGGGCGGCTTTGTGCCAGAATAACCAGGAAGATTTGACCCGGGATCCATCCAGTGAAAGATATCCAGACACGCCAGAAAATTGCCATACTTCGTGTTCTTAAAGATGCTTACGATCCGGTTGGCAGCAGCCAGATCGCAGAAGAACTGAAATCCCATGGGTTTGAATTGTGCGGCCGGACCATTCGCCTTTACCTGCAGGAAATGGAACAGGAAGGGCTGGTAACACCCGCCAAAAGGGGGCGTGATGGCGGCCGCACCCTGACCTATCTCGGCCATGAGGAAGTTCGCAATGCCCTGGTCAAAGAACGTGTCAGCCTCCTGGCCAGCCGTGTGGATTCTCTCGCCAGCCAGGTGACTTTCGATCCGGTCACTCGACAGGGGCTGGTAGCGCTCAATCTGACTCTTCTCGACCGCCTGCACCTCCCCGGAGCGATCCGAGAAATCCTGCCGGTTTTCCGGGATGGGATGTCCATGGGGCGTCTGGTGGCGTTTGGAAGGCCCGGAGAAACTATCGGCGGATTCCTGATTCCGCCTGGCAAGGTCGCAGTCGGAACTGTATGCAGTGTCACTCTCAATGGGGTCCTGCTGGGATCGAGGGTTCCAACAAGGTCGCTGTTTGGTGGTGTCCTGGAGATCGAAAACAAAACGCCCATCAGGTTTTCCGATGTCATCTTTTACAGTGGAACTTCGCTCGATCCGCTCGAGGTGTTCATCAAAGCCAAGCTCACCACAGTCCGCAAAGCCGCACGAACTGGAAGCGGACGCATCGGGGCGGGGTTTCGGGAGTTTCCTTCTTCAGCCCTCCCGGAAGTGGAACGAGTCAGCCAGCTGATGCATGAAATCGGTGTCGGCGGCTGCCTTATGATAGGAAAACCCAATCAGGCTCTCCTCGATTTTCCAGTTGAGGAAGACCGCACCGGGTTCCTGATCAATGGGGGCCTCAATCCGATGGCCGCAGTCGAAGAGGCTGGCTTTCCTACTGCCAGCCATGCCCTTTCCACCGTATTCGATTTTAACAAACTGATCCACTATGAAGAATTGGTGGACCTGGTCATGCGGGAAGAGTATTGAAGCCTCACCTTTTGCCCGGTGGGAGATCACCGAGCGAGGCTTCGAATGCCTGCATCTCCTGTTCCATCTGCTTCACCCGGTCCGGGAATTTATCGGCCAGATTGTTCTTTTCAGAAATATCATCGCTGATATGGAACAGCATTGTCGGGAGGAGATCAGGTTCATTGACTGTTTTTTCCACAGAGGCCCGTTTCAGCTTCCAATCACCTGAACGGTACGCCTGGAGATTTTCCCGGTGAAAAAAGAAAAAGTTTTGGCTGGCACGGTGTCCATTCCCGAGCAGGATCCCTCGAATATCCTCGCCATCCAGGACTGGATTCTCCGGAAGTGTTCCCCCTGACAAAAGAAGAAATGTCGGGAAAAGATCGAGATTGACCGCCGGTTCATCGGTCACCCGGTTGGGAGCAATAGTTCCTTTCCAGCGGAAGATGCCAGGTTCCCGGACACCTCCTTCAAAGGTTGTTCCTTTTCCATTGCGGAGTGGCCCGGCACTGCCGCCATGGTCCTTCATGATCAGCCAGGGGCCATTGTCACTGGTGAACACCACAAGGGTCTTCTCATCCAGGTGCAGGCGTTCGAGGGCTGCCAGAATCTGGCCGACACTCCAGTCGATTTCCTCGACAACATCTCCATATAAACCCGAGGCGGAGTGGCCTTTGAATTCCGGGGAGACATGCAGCGGAACATGCACCATGGTATGCGCCAGATAAAGAAAGAAAGGCTGGTCTTTCTGTGCTTCGATGAAACCCACCGCCTCCTCGGTGTAGCGCCGTGTCAGTGTGTCCTGATTGGCTGGTTGCTCGATGATGGCCTCATTTCGCATCAATGGGAGCGGGGGTTCTGCCCGCTGGACGAGGTCCATGTCATTGCTGTATGGGATTCCAAAGTAGGAGTCGAAACCATGACGGGTGGGAAGAAACTCGGGAAGGTGCCCCAGGTGCCATTTTCCGATGCAGGCAGTCGAGTAGCCTCGTTCCTTGAGGCCTTCCGCGAGAGTCCACTCTTTGTCCTCGATCCCATCTTTGCTTGAAGGAAAAAGGACACGTGTCAACCCGCTGCGTATGGGGTAACGCCCGGTCAGCAGGCCCGCCCGCGAAGGGGTGCACACCGGGCAGGAGGTATAGAAGCTGGTAAAACGGAGGCCCTCCGCTGCCATCCTGTCGATGTTGGGAGTTCTTGTGGTGGTGTTGCCATAACAGCCCAGGTCACCATACCCCATATCGTCAATGAAGATGATGATAAAATTCGGAGTGGAGGTTTCCGCACGGCAGGAGGATGGCAATCCCAATTCCAGATGACAGATTACGATAAACACAATGAACAGGGAGGCGGGTCTCATCCTGAAAGTCCTTTCTGAAAACCACAGAATTCATCGGAAATGCCGAGTCGTATCAAATCAGAATAGTACCACACAGGCTTTCTTTGACGCCATCGAAAAAGGAATTCTGAGTGAGTGTTGAAAGTCCCCGACAATTCCCCGCCTTTCCGAACCGCTTGACGAGTGCAGCGAGAGGCCGGAAAAAAATACATTGGGTCTGTTGGACCGGCAGATTTTCATTACGATATTCCTTTCAGCATTTTCTATTTACCCGGCACTGGGAGTCAGTGGAGGTTGTGATTGAATGAAAACCAGGCGTTTGACAATGGCACAGGCATTGATCGGCTTTCTCAAGAACCAGTTTGTGGAGAGAGATGGCATCCAGAATCCGTTTTTTGGCGGGTGTTTTGGAATTTTCGGGCATGGCAATGTGGCGGGAGTGGGTGAAGCCCTTCAGGAGAACCCTGATTTCCGTTACTACCAGTGCCGGAATGAACAAGCCATGGTCCATACTGCATCCGCTTACGCAAAGATGAGCAATCGTTTACGCACCATTGCCTGCACCACCTCGATCGGGCCAGGTGCCACCAATATGCTCTCAGGCGCCGCACTGGCAACTGTCAACCGCCTGCCGGTGCTTCTCCTGCCGGGCGATATTTTTGCGAAGAGAAAGGTCGCTCCAGTGTTGCAGCAGCTTGAAAGCGAACACACCCAGGACATATCGGTCAATGACTGTTTCAGGCCGGTCTCACGATACTGGGACCGGATATATCGACCCGAGCAGCTGATCACCGCACTGCCGGAGGCCATGCGAGTCCTGACTTCCCCTGCCGATACCGGTGCAGTCACTCTCGCTCTGCCGCAGGACACTCAGACAGAGGCCTTTGATTATCCACGCGAGTTATTCGAAAAAAGGATCTGGGTCATCCCTCGGAACCGGCCTGATGCCAGCCTGGTGAATAAAGCCCTGGAATGGATTCGAGCTGCAAAACGGCCACTGATCATCGCCGGGGGTGGAGTCCATTACAGCGAGGCCAATGAAATCCTGGCGCAGATCGCCCAGGCCACAGGGATTCCAGTCGGCGAAACTCAGGCCGGCAAAGGGTCCCTGCACTACCAGCACCCCCAGTCGGTCGGAGCGATCGGTGTGACTGGAACCAGCGCCGCCAACATCCTGGCTGAATCTGCAGACCTGGTGATTGGTGTTGGCACCCGTTACAGCGATTTCACGACCGCCTCGAAGACGGCTTTCCAGGCCCCGGAGGTTCGTTTCATCAACATCAATGCCGCTGAGTTCGATGCTTTCAAGCACAATGCCATCCCTCTCGTTGGAGATGCACGGGTCATTCTTGCTGAACTGCATCAGAACCTGGCTGGCTGGAATGTCGGCTCGGGGTATGCCGACAAAATCGAAAAACTCCGAACCGATTGGGACAACGAAGTGGAACGCCTCTACAACCTCGGGCATCAGCCACTTCTCAGTCAATCGGAGGTGGTTGGTGCGGTGAATACCTTTTCAGCTCCGACAGATGTCATGGTGTGCGCCGCGGGAAGCCTGCCGGGAGATTTGCATAAACTCTGGCGGACTCGAGACCCACGTGGGTACCACCTGGAGTATGGGTATTCCTGCATGGGATATGAGATCGCCGGGGGCCTCGGAGTCAAAATGGCAGCCCCGGAGAAAGAGGTGTATGTGCTTCTGGGGGATGGCTCCTATCTCATGATGTCCACGGAAATTGTGACCTCGATCCAGGAAGGCTGCAAACTCATCATTGTCCTCCTTGATAACCATGGTTATGCGAGCATCGGTGGGTTGTCTGCCGCCTGCGGGAGCCAGGGATTTGGAACCCGTTATAAATATCGCGATTCCAGAGGCAGCATCAGCGGAAAAGACCTGCCAATTGATTATGCCGCCAATGCCTCCAGCCTGGGTGCAATCAGCTTGAGGGCAAAGAACCTGGATGAACTCAAAGCAGCTCTCGCCACTGCCCGGGATCAGGATCGAACCACGGTTATTGTTGTGGAAACCGACATCGATGAGCGTGTACCGGGTTACAACTCCTGGTGGGATGTTGCAGTCGCTGAGGTGTCCTCGATCAAGAGCGTGCAGGACGCGCGAAAGAAGTATGAAGAATCGGTGCAGAAAGAACGCTACTTCCTTTGAAACGGGATCAACTCTGGAGGAATTGATGGCTCCTGACCACAGTCAGAAAATCAGCAGCATCCGAATTGCAAACGCCCCCTGTTCCTGGGGAGTCCTGGAATTCTCACTGGAAGGTGAGGCATCAGGCGCCGAATGTGTTTTGGCCGAAATGAGAAAAGCGGGATATGAGGGGACGGAATTCGGAGACTGGGGCTTTCTCCCAACAAATGCGGACGACCTCGGGTCCCTCCTGAAATGTCACAACCTTCAGCTGGTCGGGGCTTTTATCCCGATAGCATTTGCCAATCCAGCCTGCCTTCCAGAAGGAACCCAGTCGGCTTTAAGGACCGCCAGGCTGCTCGCAGCAGTTGAACCCAATGCCTTTATTGTCCTGTCGGATGACAATGGGACTGTTCCGGAAAGAATCAGCTGCGCTGGAAGGATCCAGCCTGGCCAGGGGCTGACAGCAGCTGCATGGAAGCCTTATGGACAGAGAGTTGACCTGGTTGCCCGCCAGGTGCTCGAGGAAACAGGGCTGAGGAGTGTCTTTCATCACCACTGTGCCGGCTATGTGGAGACAGTGGATGAAATCAACTCACTGCTTGAAGCCACAACTGAAGACCTTGTGGGCCTGTGCCTGGATACCGGCCACCTGGCATTTGGGGGCGGAGACCCACTCGCAACCTTGAAAAGATACCGAAGCCGAATCTGGCATGTCCATTTCAAGGATTGTTCCGTCCAGGTTGCAGCGAGATCGCAATCAGAAAGCTGGGATTATTTCCAGTCTGTGGGCGAGGGAGTTTTCTGTGAGCTGGGATGTGGAAATGTGGATTTTCCAGCGATCCTGGCCGAACTCCACCATACTGACTACACCGGCTGGATTGTCGTTGAACAGGATGTTCTGCCTGGGATGGGAACACCTCTCGAGAGTGCCTGCCGTAATCGGAATTATCTCCACACACTGGGAGTTTGAAGATGGATGCCACCAGCAGCAGGAAGGTAAGGGTTGGATTGATTGGAGCGGGCAGAATCGGTTCTGTTCATGCCGAGCATCTGGCCTATCGCATCGAGGGGGTGGAGCTGGCTGCAATTTGTGATATTCACCTTCCATCGGCTGAAAAATGTGCCAGAAAACTGGATATTCCGATCTGCTCTGACACCCCGGAAGAAATACTGGAGAATAAAAGCATCGATGCTGTGGTCATTTCGAGTTCGACAGACACACATGCCACGCTGATCCAGGCTGCGGCATATTCAGGGAAGGATATCTTCTGTGAAAAGCCGATCGACCATGATCTGTCGGGCATCGATGCCGCTCTGGAAGCAGTCAGGAAGGCTGGAGTCCGCCTCCAGATCGGTTTCAATCGCCGGTTTGATCCGAGCTTTCGCCATCTTCGGGAAAAGGTCCGGTCAGGCCGTGTGGGAACACCTCACTTTGTGCGCATCACCAGCCGGGATCCAGCACCTCCACCAATTGAATATATTAAAGTTTCTGGTGGCCTGTTTCTGGATATGAGCATTCATGATTTCGATATGGCAAGATACCTCATCGATTCTGAAGTTTATTCGGTATTTGCCCTTGGTGGAGTTCGAATCGATCCAGCTATTGGGGATGCCGGGGATATCGATACCGCCCTGATATCCCTGCAGTTCGAAAATGGAGTGCTTGCTTCGATCGATAACAGCCGGCAGGCGGTCTATGGGTATGACCAGAGGATTGAGGTGTTCGGTTCGGAGGGAGTTATCTTAGCGGAAAATGTCCCGCCTCATCGAACCTTCTGCAGTGACCGAAATGGAGTCCATGGACCGTTGCCCCTCCACTTTTTTATGGACCGGTATATTGACTCATATATCGAGGAAATGAGATCTTTTATCGAATCAGTCCGGGCTGGAACCGAACCATCCGTCAGCGGTTCAGATGGAAAAGCTCCGGTGGTAATCGGCCTGGCAGCTCAAAAAAGCATGATTGAAAAACGCCCGGTTCTGATCAGCGAAATCCAGCAAGGAGTCAACCAGTCATGATTTCCAGAAGACAATTTGTGTCCCTTGCGGCAATCGCACCCTTTGCCGGGACTGTTCTCTGCAAAGCAGGTGTGGCCGCGGAAGGTGACCATCAAAGGGAGGATAAAAACATGTCCATTCAATCCGGCCAGAAGGTCCTCTTTCAGGGGGACAGCATCACCGACTGCGGCAGAAGCCGCGAAAACCTCGCGGACCTTGGTGTTGGATATCCCTTTTTGATCGAGCAGTGGCTGACCGCAGCCTATCCTGACAGGAAGATCGAATTCGTGAATCGAGGAATCAGTGGGAACTGTGTCGATCATCTCAAAGCACGCTGGAAAGAGGACTGCCTGGATTTGAAACCGGATTGGATCTCGATTCTGATTGGTGTCAATGACAGCGCACGCAGGACTGCCTCAAATGATAAAACCACTCCTGACACCTATGAGCAGGATTACCGGGATATTCTTTTACAAGCGAAGAAAGCATCCGGGGCACGCTTCATTCTGTGTGAGCCTTTTATTCTGAATACCAATGAAGACGTTCAACGGTACCGGGAAGAGATTGATATGAAAGTCGAAGTGGTGCATCGCCTGGCAAAAGAGTTTGATGCCGCTCTCATTCCATTCGACAAGATATTCCAGAAGGTCTGCCAGTACCGGGAGCCTGCATTCTGGGCGGCGGATGGGGTGCATCCATCCAATTATGGCCATATGCTGATGGCCCAGCATTGGATTCAGGCAGTTGGAGGCTGACCGATTGAACAGGCCTCACAGGCTGGCATCGAGAATATCCGCAACAGCGATATGGCCAGTGGGTGCCAGGTGGACCCAGTCGAGGAATAAAGTCTCTTTGGTGTTCAGCCACCTTGCAGTCTGAGTGGTATCGATCTTTTCAACAGGCGCAAGATCCGGGGAAGTTTTCACCCGGTCGAGAAACCTGCGATAGAGCGGAGAAAACTCCTCTGGGTAGCCATCGTAATTGTTGGTATGAAGGAGGAAGTTATTTTCCGGCTCTGTTCTCTGCTGCCGCAACCCCAAATCCGGCTGAAGCATAAGGAGGAAGCGAATCCCCTGGGATTGGCAGATCATCGCCATCTTCTGGATGTTGCTGATGTAGTTGGAGAGATATTTCTCAAACAGCTCAGGATCTTTTTCGGATCCCCGATGGGCAATTCGTGGTTTTTGAGCATGGATGAACCTGTAAACCAGCCCCCCAACCCAATTATATGTGTTTGTCGTGCCACCCAGGGCCAGCAGGAATCGGATAAAGCTTTTTCCGGGATATGCCTGGGTCATGTAATTTGAAATCAGCTGGCCTTCGATTTCTTCAAATCCATTTGCCACCATCCTTCCATCGTGACTCGTGTACCAGGGAATAAATAAATCATTCCAGCCGTCAAAGGCAATTATCATATCTGGCTTATGTTGGGATATTTCATGAACAAGGTAAGATAATTCCTGCCCGGAGAGGTATGCTGTCACGCCTGCATTGACCACCTGCCAGCTGGGATGGCGCTGGGCCAATTGCCCCACAAAAGTAACTTCATCGGTTGCTGCCCCCAACCCGAAAGCAGCCGATCCTCCTATAACAAAAATCCGTTTATCTTTTCGCACCGAAAGATCGACTGAAGGTCCTCGAAAGCCATTTGAGTCGATCGAAAAATTGGCTGTTCTCTGATTCGGGAGAATTCGGTAAACCATGAATGGCGACATCCCCATTCGGATCCGCCCCTTTTTCAGGGTGATGGCCTCACCACGGCTGGTGGTAAATTCAATTCCCTGTGGTTCCTGTGGCTTGGGAATGCCCAGGATTCTCAAGACGGTTTCAATGACCAGGAAAACACCGGCAATTGCAGTGAATGAATAAACCAGGGTTTTCTTTCGAGCGGAGAGGGGCATGGAGTGGTTATTAAAACCCAGAGGGGATTATTGGCAAGGGGAGCCAAGCATTATCCTCTTCCATTGGCCCCCATTACCTGCTTCTCTCTTGTGCATCTTAGCTCGGGGCAATGACCAGTGGTGGCTGGAACCGGCGTAGACGCAGCGCATTGCCAACCACAAACACACTCGACAGCGCCATAGCGCCAGCCGCAAACACCGGCGACAAAAGCACACCCCACACCGGATAAAGCACGCCAGCTGCCACCGGAATCAGCGCCGTGTTGTAAGCAAAGGCCCAGAACAGATTCTGGCGGATATTGCCGATGGTGGCCTTGGACAGCGCGATGGCATTGGGCACACCCTGCAGGCTGCCGGACATCAGAACCACATCGGCGGATTCCATTGCGACATCAGTGCCTGTGCCAATTGCCAGGCCCACATCAGCTTCGGCCAGGGCGGGTGCATCATTGATGCCATCACCCACGAATGCGATCTGTCCATGAGCCGCCCTGAGGCGCCGTACCGCCTCGATCTTGCCCTCCGGCAGGACCTCGGCCTCCACATCGTCGATGCCCAATTGCCTGGCAATCGATTGGACTGTGTGCCGATTGTCGCCGGAGATCATTGCAACCTTCAGGCCGAGCTGGTGGAGCGCAGCGATGGCCATGGGTGTGTCCGGTTTGATCGGATCGGCAACAGCGAGGATAGCCGCAAGACGGCCGTCAATGGCAGCGTACAGTGGAGACTTGCCTTCATTTCCCAGACGTTCGGCGTCCTTCTCAAAAACTCTCACATCCAGGCCCAATCCCCCCATGTACCGGTCAGCGCCAACCTCCACTCGTGTGCCATCAACCATGGCACGCACACCCATGCCGGTAATGGATTCAAATCTGGAAGGTATGGGCAGTACGATGCCCTCCCCTGTGGCTATTTCGACGATAGCGCGGGCGATCGGGTGCTCTGAACGCGATTCCGTTGAAGCCACCAGGGCCAGCACCTCTGTACGGTCGAACCCTGTGGCGATCTCCAGGTCTGTCAGCACCGGACGGCCTTCAGTGAGTGTTCCGGTTTTGTCCACGGCCACAACCCGGGCATCCTTAAGCAGCTGCAGGGCTTCGCCTTTTCGGAACAGGACTCCAATCTCCGCTCCACGGCCGGTGCCAACCATGATCGAGGTTGGTGTGGCCAGGCCCATCGCACAAGGGCAGGCGATAATCAGCACAGCCACCGCATTCACCAGGGCGAATGTCAGCGCCGGTGGCGGCCCGAACACCAGCCAGACCAGAAAAGTCAGCACAGCGGCGGCCATCACCATCGGCACAAACCACAGCGTGACCTTGTCCACCACAGCCTGGATCGGCAGCTTGGAACCTTGTGCCTGTTCGACCATGCGGATGATCTGGGCCAGTATGGTCTGGCTTCCAACAGCGGTAGCACGCAGTGTAAAAGCGCCTGTCTGATTGACAGTACCGCCCACAACTTTGCCACCGGCTTTTTTTTCGACAGGAACAGGCTCACCGGTGATCATGGATTCGTCCACATAGCTGCGGCCCTCGGTCACTTCTCCATCGACGGGAATCCGTTCACCCGGACGCACCTCAACAACATCACCCAGGATGACATCAACCACAGGAATGTCCTTGAGGAGTCCATCGCGCATGACATGTGCGACCTTGGCCTGCAGTCCGACCAGCCGTTTAATAGCCTCCGAGGTTTTACCCTTGGCACGCGCCTCCAGAAAGCGCCCGAGCAGAATCAGCGCAACGATCACCGCTGCGGCCTCGTAATACACATTGACTGTGCCCTCAGGCAGCACACCTTTCGCAAAAGTGGCGACAACCGAGAATGCATAAGCAGCCGCAGTGCCAACAGCCACCAGCGAGTTCATGTCGGGGGCAAGGCGTGCAAGTGCAGGAAAGCCTTTCATGTAAAAGCGCCGCCCGGGAAATGCCAGCACCAGCGTCGTCAGGATGAATTGCAGATGCCAACTGTTCTGCACGCCGATGGAGGACGCAATAATTTCATGCACACCCGGGATCAGATGCGACCCCATTTCGAGAATAAACACCGGCAGCGCCAGCACGATGGCCAGGATCAGGTCTTGCTTGAGTTGTGCAGTTTCTGCATCCTTTCTGTCGGCCGCTTCATCGTCATTCTGCAAAGTGGTTTGGATGGGATGGGCTGCATAACCGATCGCCTCGATGGCGGCCACCAGGCTGTTGGCACTGGCCACTCCGGTTATTGTGGCGCGCTCGGTAGCCAGATTGACTGTTGCTTCGGAAACGCCGGGAACAGACTTCAGTGTGCGTTCAACCCGGGCCGCACAGGATGCGCAGGACATGCCTTCGATAACCAGGCCTGTTGTTGCCATGTCTTTCTGAGCGATGGTTTGATGAGGTGGTTTCATCCCTTCCTCTCCAGTCATGAAATCAGCATATCCGAATTCATCGCGCTTACAATCGTGATTTGATCAAGCACAGACAATGGCAACTGTCAAAAAAATCGATCTTCCAGTGGACACCAACACGGAAAAGGGTGTTCTCGGCATCGGGGAAAAGGGAAATATCTCCTATAGAAAATCCTTGTAGTCAGGCATTTTCAATGGATTTACAGTTATGCCCGCAGCCACAATCCAGTGTGGATTGTCCGCCCCGAATGAATCCTTATCTGGAGGTTTTCGCCATGTTTACGTCCCCTGCTGAAAGCACATCAAAAAGAAATCAACCGAAATGGATGGTTCTGATCGGCCTATCCATTGTTTGCCTGAGCGCACTCAGTGCCCATGGTGCACTCGACCGCACCGGCGATATGAAAGTGACCTCTGCGGATCTCCCGATCCTGCTCAAGGAGCTGGTCAATAACCCGAATACGGCCAGCATCATGTTCCAGATTGCCGATGCCTGGGGCATGACCGAATCCAGTGAATCGGCCATCAACTTCAGAGAATATTTTCCTCTCGCTCAAAACAGCAACTGGACTTATGTCGGTTTCAATGGCGGATCCACAGAAGACAATTTCACCTGGACAGTGGAGAATTCACAGCAGGATGTCGGTGGTGGGAAGAAGGCCACCCGCATCCGGACAAACACTCAGGAGCCGGCGGACGACCGGAACCTGGATGTAGACTTCTGGTATTTAGACACGAACACGGGTGATGTTTTCTTTTATGGCCTTCATGTCGGAACCGTGAAAGGCAGCGGCATATTTACCCTGCCGATCCAGGACATTGTGCTGACTGATCCACTCAAGGTTGGAAAGGATGGGATGCTGGTGGGTGGAGCTCCCCTGAATGACACAGGGGCCGGTTCAGTAAAGGTCAACACGCCACTTGGGCAGCAAACCATCAATGGTGTCTTTACAGCCTCGATTCAGGTGACCGAAATAGTTCCAGTCTTCAATACACCTCTCGGGAATTTCACAAACGTTATTCGGATGGTTGTCAATCTCAAAGTCTCCGGATTCGGCCAGGACTTCGTCTTTGAAAACAGCACTTTCTTCCTGAAGAAAGGGGTGGGGATGGTGGCGCAGGATCAGCAGCCGGATCCGAATGATGCCCAACTGCAGGGGATCCAATCCGGCAAGGTGGCTGGAGTGAATATTGTCGCGAACTGACAGAAAAAAGGGGCGGGAAATCCGCCCCTTACATACTCCAAACTGTTTGCTTCAGGGTTCTCTTCTTTCCGTCTCTCTCTCAAAGATCAAAAACCCGATAGAACCGCCCCGGGGCCTGTTTTCCCAAACAGCCCCGGATTAACTGATTTCAATAAACCCGCCATCCCGGAATAGACGACGGCCCGCCAGATGGCCCGCCGGGATCCTGAATGATTCCATTCATCAGCAGGTCATTATCCCCACGTGCACCATCCTTGAAGTGCAGGATCACCTTGCCGGGGAGCAGTTCCGCTCCGGTTTCGCCGTCATAGAGGAACTCATACCAGTGAAGCGCTGGCCTGTCGGCAGTCCTTCCATACTTGTAGTAAGAATCAGGTTGGTCGCTGGATGGAAGGAGAATCTCCACTGTGGTGGAGCCTCCCGGAAGAAGCCCCTTCATCGATGGATTTGACTGATTTTCGAAACCGATCAAACCGAAGGGGAAGTTCTGTACCGCCGGGAGTCCCGGAAGAGTAGCGGGATCCACCCCATTGACACCGCTGAACATGGTGGTTGGATCACCCACCAGTATCAGATGCTGTCCCGAGATGGGGTTGGGAAGCGAGGCGACATTCGGCTGGTTCCGGTCAGGAATGCCATCGTTGTTCCCATCGCCGCCATTCGGTCCCTGGTCTTCCACTGCGCCGGAGATACCATCTCCATCATCATCCGCCCCGCCACCGATGGGTGTCTGTGTGGGTGTCGGAGTTGGACCTGGTTCATTCGTCGTGATCTCGAATGCCATATCCCATTCACCCGGAACCGGCCCGGTCAACGGCTGCCCCTGCTGGAAGATTGATCCGACAGTGGGTGCCTGAGGGATGAAGATCTTGACAGCGACATCATTGAAGTAGTGTTCACGTGTCTTCCAACCCCAGAAATACTGCTGTTGGCCAGGATTGGGAGTTCCATAGATGGCCGAAATGCTGACCCAGAGAACCGCAGTCTGTTCAGGCTGGTAGCACCACTGGCCCGCCGGAATCAGGAAGTCATAATGGAAACAGGAATCCAGCGGTTTGCCCGGGATGAAATCACAACCCACATACTTCTCATTGACATTGCTGCGGTTCACATTCCATTCACAGATCATCTTCCCGGGATGGCTCCATGGGTTGGCGGCTGTCTTGGGAACATCTCTCCAGATGCCGATATGGAAACCAACCACATTGCTGTTGGGTGGCGGCTCGATGGCCTGCCAGTTCATATAGGAGCCCCACCAGTGAATATCGGTGATCGGGCGTTTATCACGGCACAGGAAATCATCCGCCATGATGTGCGGTGTATCCGGCAATGGGATTCCCGCAAACGGCGCCGGATCGAATATCGAGAATTCATCCCATCCCCAGAAGCAGTCCGGCATGGGTGAGTTCGGGTTTTTCTTAGGAGGCTGTGACCACTTCAGGAAAGGCCCGGTTGGTTCGGTCGGAGTGTTTGTCGGCCTCGGTGTTGAGGTTGCAGTCGAAGTCGGAGTGGCTGTCGGCGGCTTTTGGGTAGCCGTCTTTGTCGGAGTCGCAGTTGGAGGAACCTGTTCAGTTGGAGTCGGTGTCGGTGCATCCTGATTGGTGGTGATTTCAAAGGCCATATCCCACTCGCCCGAGATTGCATCGATGAGCGGATGAGCGG
>LMZT01000179.1 GCA_001567115.1 Candidatus Hinthialibacteria bacterium OLB16
GACAGCCGCTGCACCCATGGCTCCCAAGAGAAACTGCCCCTCGGCACCGATGTTAAAAGCCCCGGCACGGAATGCCAGGGCCACAGCCAGGCCGGTGAACAGCAGCGGTGAAGTTTTGACACATGTTTCGGACAGGCGGCGCAGGCTTCCGAAAGCACCCTGAATCAACAGGCTGACCCCCTCTCCCGGAGTGTCGCCAAAGGGAGCCAGGCAGAGTGCAATCAACAGGCCGCTCCCGGAAAGAATCAGGACCGAGGAGGCACTCTCACGCAGGATATTTTTTGTCATGCCGAGTCCCCGATCCCCATCAGGGCCAGCCCGAGAGACTGGTGGTTCCAGGCAGCCGGAGGGATGGTGCGAATCATCCCTTTAAAAAGGACATGAATCACATCGGCCAGAGACAGGAGCTCATCCATTTCAGTTGAGATCAGCAGAACAGCCACGCCTCGTTCGCAATCTTCCAGAAGGGAGCGGTAGACCGATTCGCAGGCACCGACATCCAGGCCGCGGGTGGGATTGGCCGCCACCAGCAGCTGATGCGGGCGTGAGATTTCACGCGCCACAACCACTCGCTGCTGGTTCCCTCCCGACAAGACCCCAGCGGGATGGTCCATGCGGGAGGGGGGGATTCCAAAATTCTGCATGACCTTCTGTGCATGGCGATACGAGGATTTCTTGAGGAGCCAGCCCCATCGCGACCAGGGGGCAGAAGAAACATCCTTGAGGGCCAGGTTCTCCTGGATGGAGAAATCCAGCACCAGGCCGCTGCTCTGGCGGTCCTCGCTGATAAAGCTGATGCCTTCACGGAGATGGCCGGCGACACCCGGCGGGAGCTGTTTTCCATCTTTGAGAACCAGTATATCCGGATTGGACCGCAGCCCGAGCAGAAATTCAGCCAGTTCGGTCTGGCCATTTCCCTCGACCCCGGCAATGGCAGTGATCCGGCCGGGGGCCAGATCGAGCCTCCAATTCCCCTGCAGCCGCTCTCCATGCGGGTTGCGGCACTCGATGGAAAAAGCAGCCCCATGGGTTGAGCTCGAGGAGCTGCGGGCAGCAGATTGATTCCGAATCTGCCGGACCTCGCGCCCCATCATGAGCAACGACAGCTCTTCACGAGTGGTTTCGGGCACATCGAGGGATGCGATGGTCTTTCCCTGGCGCAGGATCGTGACCCGGTCGCAGAGTTTTTCGATCTCCTCGAGTTTATGGCTGATAAACAGGATGGAGTGCCCCTGGCCCCGCAGGTTTCGCAGCAGGTCGCTGAGGTTTTCGGTTTCCTGCGGGGTGAGCACCGCAGTCGGTTCATCGAGGATCAGCAGGCGGGCCCCCTTCCACAGGGCCTTGAAAATCTCGACTCTCTGCATCTCCCCGACAGAGAGGTCTTCGATCTTCCTGTCGAGTGGAGATCAAACCCGAACTGTTGCATCTGCTCCCGGACAGGCGCCATCGAGTGCGATGGATGGAAGGTGCTGAAAGGCTGCTCCCCCAGAAGGATATTTTCACCGACTGTCAGTGTCGGGACCAGCATGAAGTGCTGGTGAACCATGCCGGCTCCCAGACACCGTGCATCGAGAGGGGAGGCGGGCCGATAGGGTTGCCCGTCCAGTGTCATCGTCCCCTGATCGGGAACCAGCAGGCCGAACAGGATATTCATCAGAGTCGTTTTCCCGGCGCCGTTTTCTCCCAGCAGGGCATGGATCTCTCCCCGCTCCACCCTCAGGTTTGCCTGATCCAGGGCGCGGATCCTGCCAAAAGCTTTGCTGATATTGTCGAGTGTGAGAAAAGCCATAAATTCAGACATCCGCCAGTTTCCGGAAGGATTCTGGAAAAGGCATGGAGAGGAGTTTCTCCCGGACCCAGCGGTAACGGGTCGGGTGGCGCTTCATCTTGGTCCGGAGACGCCGGAATACCCTGTCGAACAGGTTCGATCGGGATTTCCACCACAGTAGGTCGAAAAGAAAAAGAGCCGGTCGGATTGGGTCAGAGGGCTTTTCAGGGAGGAGATCAGGCTTCGGTCAAAGCACGCGCCCGATTGCGTGGCGATACACTGGACCGGATTTCGGCACAGTGAACATCCAGCACCGCAACAGGAATCTCTTCAGCCGGATGAAAACTGGAATCCCGGCAATGTGCATACGACGGAACAAAAAAATGGCGCAGATAGGGAAAGGGATGGTCGAATCCCTGGCCGTGCAGGCTGGATAAAACTTCTGCACACCGCTGGAGAAACCGCCGCTTGAGGCGGGAGTCTCTTTCGGCCGTGGGGGATTCTTCGTCCTGTTGCAGCCAGGCATCCATGGGTTCCAGGCCGGATAATTCTTCGGTCAGGAGAAATGAGTTTATCTCGCGGATTCCGGACATTCTCGCCCCCCAGGCCATGACACGCGGAGCCAGAAAATGGTGCTGCGCGAGCCAGAGAAGGCGTCGAGACTCCGCTTCAGCCTGGGAGTGAGGCTTCTCGAGATGCAGCAGCTGGAGCCATGGACGGTTCGCGCCCGGATTATGAAAAACCTTGAGATAAGCGCCGGGTTTGCCGGGAGTGGCAGGGGGAAGGAAGTAGACAGTCCGATCCCGCACCCGCGAGATCTCACTTGCACCATCTGGCGTGAGGAAATCCGGATAGCCTCGAAACCCCCACTGCTCCAGAGTTTCGGAGTCAGAAGCCTCAACAAACAGCTGCTCGCGCACCATGATGGCTTGGAGTCTACCCGACTTGCCGAAGTTTGGAACAGGCCAGTAATGGTCTTCACCTCTCGAATTCATGGGGCAATCAATTAAACTTGCGAACCATATCTGGCAGAGAAAAGGAAACCATGAAAGAAGACATTCAAGAGGTCCATGTCCGCCTGGGAGACCGCTCCTATCCGATTCTGATCGGAACTGATCTGTGGGAGGCCCTGGCTGAGCAGATGGCCGCTATCCTCAAACCCAGACGGGTTGTGGTGATCAGCGACACACAGGTCGGGCCGCTCTATGAAGGCTTTCTCGACAAAGTTTTTTCACAGAGAAACTGGAAAACCTCTTTCCATCGAATGCCAGCAGGAGAAGAGAACAAGAACCTCGGATCGCTTAACAGGCTGTACCAAGAGATCCTCGATGCCGGGTGCGACCGGAGAACACCGGTTGTCGCCCTGGGAGGCGGGGTTCCGGGAGACACCGCGGGGTTTGCCGCAGCCACACTTCTGCGCGGATTGCCGCTGGTTCAGGTGCCGACAACCCTGCTGGCCATGGTGGACTCGAGTGTCGGTGGCAAAACAGGTGTCGACATGCCGCAGGGAAAGAATCTGGTCGGTGCATTTCACCAGCCAGCCCTGGTGGTTATATCGATTGACACCCTGGACACTCTGCCAGTCCGAGAGATTCGTGCTGGAATGGCGGAGGTGATCAAATATGGGATCATTCGGGATGAAACGTTTTTCAGGTCTCTTGAACAGGATCGGGTCGATGCAGGCGATCTGCAGCCGGACAGGTTGCAGCGCATCATCGCACGCTGCTGTGAAATCAAGGCCGAGGTGGTTTCCCAGGATGAACGGGAATCCGGGCTGAGAGAAATTTTGAATTTCGGGCACACAGTGGGCCATGCCATTGAGGCGGCTACCGCCTATGGGGCCTATCTTCACGGGGAAGCGGTTTCCATCGGGATGGTGGTGGAATGCGCCATTGCGCACCACAAAAACCTTGTTTCAGACCGTGTCCTGGATGAACTGAGGGATCTCCTCTCCCGAAACCAGCTGCCTGTCCGTGTGCCGGACATATCCACAGACCGCATCTGGACCCTGATGCATGCCGATAAAAAAGCGCGTGAAGGAAAAATCCGCATGGTGCTGCCGGATCGGATTGGATCGGTGAAAACAGTCGAAGGGCTGGAACAGATCGATCTGGAAAAAGCCTGGCAGGCCTGCAAAGTGGACTGAGCATACTCCTATTGGACTTGGCTGGGAGGAATGGTAGGTTAGTGAGCACTGAGGGATTAACCGTTTACACGCTGGAAACATCACACTGGAGCGCATCATGCCTGAATCGGCTGTCAAAAAGCCTTCTATCAAGTCCCTGATGAAGGACTTGATCCATATATCCCGAAAATATGGCTCCGACCCATCCCATATCATCGCGGGTGGAGGGAATACCTCGATCAAAAGGGGTGACCGTCTGTGGATCAAAGCCTCGGGCCAGGCTCTTGCGACGATCGATGAATCGGGGTTTCTCGAGATGCGCATGGCGGAGGTGCTGGGAATTCTGGAGCGCACCGACTGGAGCAGGGATCGCGATGAGCGTGAGGACCAGATTGTCCAGGTGCTGCTGAATGCACGGGTGAACCCCCCCTCTCCAAACATGCGCCCTTCGGTCGAATCCACTTTGCATGCTTTGATGCCCCAGACCTTTGTCCTGCACACCCATGGGGAGCTGGCGAATGGGATCACCTGCTCGAAGCAGGGAGAGAAAGCCTTTCGTTCCCTTCCCCTGCCGAAAAGCATCCATCCGGTCTGGATTCCTTATGTCGATCCGGGAATGCCCCTGGCTCAGACTCTGGAAAAAGCCATCAAAGAATACCTGCACCAGAAGGGGGTGGCCCCCAACTGTGTATTCATGGGGAAGCATGGGATTCTGACTGCCGCCGATACCGCCGAAGAGGCCGACCGGATGATGCGGAGCATCGATCAGGCCATCGCAAAGATCATTCGCCAGAAAGCCTCCGGGAAAAAACCTTCACCGGTGCGCTATGATCCATCTCTCGAGGCAGCGGTCATCCCCGCGCTTCGCTCGCAGCTGCCCGATCCCGGCTGGCTTATCAGAAGAATCGAAGAACCTGCATTGGACAATATTCTGTCTGCATCGCTTGCCGAGCAGCCCTGCCTGCTGCCGGACCAGGTGGTTTATTGCGGAACCTTTGCCCTGTGGATCCCGAAGCCGCCCTCGATGGCTCCGGATGCGGTGCGGGAGACAGTCCGCAAGGCTCTGGAACGTTACACAAAGAAACACAAGCCGAACCCCCCAGGTCTACCTGGTGGAGGGAC
>LMZT01000180.1 GCA_001567115.1 Candidatus Hinthialibacteria bacterium OLB16
CCTATATACGTCATCCCCGCTCCCTATATACGTCATCCCCGCTCCCTATATACGTCATCCCCGCTCCCTATATACGTCATCCCCGCGAAAGCGGGGATCCATTCCCCCCATACAATGGATTCCCAATCAAGTGGGGAATGACGGAAGTGGTGCCTGGGAATGACAAAGGAAGAAACGGAATGACGGCATCGGCGCCGGGGATGACAGGCAGTGGTATGTGCCCCCCCAGCCAAGCTGGAAATGTAAAAACAATTTGATTCACTCCCCAGATTCTCATGGCCTTGCCTCTCGGATGCGCAAACAGGCCCCTCCTTTCCGGAGGGAGGGCATCGAAGGTATCATCTGTATGGATTTCTATGGCATGCTTTCAAGCAATCCACGAATTCTGGAGTCGCTGATCTGAGGATCCCGTTATCGGATGCCCATAGACCGGGCTTCGACTGGCGAAATCAGGGGGCTGGTTCAGAGTTCATTGTGATTCCGGAGGTTTTATGAATCATCTGCCTCTTCCGGTGGGTGTGATTGGTGTTCTCCAGACCCCTTTTCATCCCGATGGAACAATCGATTTCCATTCCTCCTCACGCCTGATCGAGGATGCCCTGGCCTCAGGAATCGATGGCTTTCTGGTTCCAGCCATCGCCTCTGAGAATGCCTGTCTCTCATTCGATGAAAAAATCCTGCTGGCAGAAAAGACTCAAGATATTGTTGGCGAACAGGTTCCAGTCATCTGGGCTGCGAGCGCAGCAGATCCGTCGATCACACGCCGGTTGATCGAGCAGGCCCTGGCCTCCCATGCCTCCGCCTGCCTTGTGGCTGCTCCCCTTGGCCTCATCAGGAACCGCAGTGAGCTGGTCGGTTATTTCAGTGAAGTGACAAACGGGATGGAGATCCCTCTGGTTATTCAGGATTGGGAGCCGAATGGCCCTGGCCTCTCGATCGAAGATATCCGTGCCCTCAGGCAATCGATTCCAGCCTTCAAAGCCATCAAGGTGGAAACCCTCCCGGCCGGACCGAAATATACGGCCATCCTGAATGAGTTCGGGCAGGATCTCCATGTCTCCGGAGGCTGGGCTGTTCAACAGTATATTGAAGGTCTGGATCGCGGAGTGCACGCCATGATCCCTGAGTGCAGCATGATCCGCCTGTATAAACGGATCGATACCCTGTTTCGTGGAGGGTATCGAAATGCCGCACAGTCTCTTTTCCGGCAACTCCTGCCGGTCTTGTCTTTTACAAACCAGGAGCTGGATACTTCCATCCGCTTCTTCAAAAGGCTGCTGGTTCGCAAGGGCATCTTCGCTTCATCCTGTGTGCGCCTTCCTTCGGGCGACTTCGACAGATTCAGTGAACGAATCTCCGATGAGTTGATCGAGCTTGTCCTTGAGCTGGAGAAGCAGATCGGAAACAACTGAGCGTCACCCATCCCATGAAGGTCCGCCTGATCAAGTCATTCAACTTTGAAGCCGCACACCATCACCCCGGCGAGGGCCAGCCGATCCATGGCCATCATTTCGAAGTCCATATCTTTCAGAGTGGTGATATCGACCCCAGCCTGGGCTGGCTGGTGGATTTCGGTGAGATCAAAGCGGCTGTCAAACCGGTCCTCGACCAGCTCGACCATCGGTTTCTGAATGACATTCCGGGTCTCGGCCAGGGAACCCGGGAGGAACTCGAGGCATGGATCCACGAACGCATCCGCCAGCGCCTTCCCTTTGCCGCTGGAGTAAGAGTCCGCACACGGGAACAACGTGGGTTTGACCTTGTCCGCCTGCCGGAAGACCCGCTTCTCGATCTCCCCGAACGTTATGCCTTCCGTTTCGAAGCGGCCCATTCACTGCCATTGACACCGCCCGATCATAAGTGCCGCAGGCTGCATGGGCATTCCTACCGGATTGAACTGGCAATGGGAGAGGCGCCTCCGCCTCGAAAGGTGTGCGAAGAAATTTATCGTCTGCTGGATTTCAACTGCCTGAACCAGATTGAAGGTTTGCACAATCCAACTGCTGAAAATCTGGCTGTCTGGATGTGGGACCGGCTCACTTTGAATGGAGCTGCTCCGAGGGTGGTCATTGTGGCAGAGACCTGCGAATCGAGCTGTGTCTTCTCGGGCCGATGACTGTCCAAGGCGTAAGATGCCCCTTCTTTGAGCCAATGACCTCGCAGTGATCCTGTTTGATTTGCAGACCGTTAACCACTTGCACGGCTTTTGATGGCGGTTCCGTCACTGAGGATCGGCTGGCGGTGATCATGGGCCTGGCATCCATTCATGCGTGACTGAAGCTGGCGAGAGCAGGATAAACACATGCCGGTCTCAAAGGGCATCCATCGGAGCAACGAGGGAAGCCTGAGTTTTCCCCACAGGTAGTTTCCACCACACCAGCGGCAATGGACAACTCGACGTGTCGAACTTAAAAGCCCCATTTTATCCCTCCAGTTGAACGACTTTCCCCTAGTCCCGTTCAACCGCGGAATTGAATCGGCGGCTCCACACTGAGAGTATCGACTTGTTTACTTTTGACTTGAGAAAATCCTGGAAGTGAGCTCTCCCCAAAATTTTCAGAACGACAACTCAAAGCCCTCAAACCCAACTGCTCCATACTAAAACGGATCCCGGCTCGAGTCTACTGCTTTTTCAAGTTTCCGCTCATAAAAAATCTTCAGATTTCCTGTATTTCTCTTGTTTATCTTCCGGAAATCCGCCAGTTTCCACTCAACGATGTATCGAGATTCAATGGCTCGTTTAGGGGCGCTCCAGATCCTTCGCGAATCGAGGCATCCAGCAGATCCTGTATGGTCTGCTCATCCAGGCGGGGAACTGGATCGATGGCATCCGGTGGAGTCTTCCGCCAGGCGCCGATGCTCCCGGCACGATCTGCTTTTTGATCAGTTTGTTGTCGGAAATTGTCCTGTGTCATGGGATCGAAAGTGGTCTCCATCAGGCAGTGGTCAACGCCCTGCAGCGACCCGCTCCTGGCTCATCAGCCCCTTCGCCATGGTGTGGTTGATGGCATACAGCACCACACTGTTCTGAATCACATCACGGCGGATCCGGTGTGCTATCATCATGCTGTTGCGGCAGATCGACACAATCTCACGCGGGATCCCCTCACTGTACTGGAAGATGGTGCGGTAAGACTCTTCCTCAAACATGTCCACACTCGATGAATAACCGCTCTTCGCCAGGCGGTAACGGATCATCCCCTTCATATCTTCATACGACATCGGCTTGAGAACGAAGGTGTTGTTGATCCGCTGCTCGAAGTTCGGGTGCGCCTTGATCAGCGGGATCAGTTCCAGCTGTCCGAACAGCACCAGGTTGACCAGCTTGTACTGCGGTGTTTCAAGATTCTGGAGAAGGCGGAGGAATTCGATATGCTCCCTTTTTTCCAGGTTCTGGGCATCATCGATAATCAACGTGTTGATCTTGTTTCGGCTTTGGTAGAGAAACTGGTTAAAAGCATTCTGGTACTTCAGCAGAGAGGCACCGGGAGGAACAGCGATGCGAAACTGCTCGCAGATTGCTTCCATCAGGCAGTCTGTCCCCCAGGCGGGATTCGGGGAGGCAACAATCGCGGTCTGGTAGAGCTGATTCCTTCTCGATACATGCGAAAGCAGGGCACGCATCAGCGAGGTTTTACCGGTGCCGTAGTTCCCGAGGATCACCACAATGCCATAACGGGCATCGATCGATCTCTTCAGACCATAGATGCAGCGTTCGTATTCGATGGTAAAATGGAATAACTCCGGATCCGCAGTTGGAGCGAAAGGATCCCGGCTGAGGCCGAAATACTCCAGCTGCGGTGCCATAGTTTCAAACATTGGTTTCCCCCCTGAATGTTGAACAACATTCTTCCCCGCTGTATTTATCCAGCTGTTTCTTCAAAAAGTCAAGAACCTATTTTAAGAAACAGTGCGTAAGTTATGTTCATAGAGCTGGTTATGTTGTGGTAATTACTCTATGGAAGATTGATAATAGACAAGCAGAACCGGGGATCTTTCCGAGAGGATCATGCCGGACAGAGAAGATCGAAAAAAAAAGATCTTGTGGATCCGCTCAGGGTTTCCCGGGGATATTTTTCACCTGCCCGGGGAAGGGAAGCTTCTTGAAATCGACTCCATTCGCCTTTCCGGAGAACACCTGGTCGGCATAATCGATCAAAGCGGTCCAATCCTCAGCATTCTGTTCATGCTTTCCCTGACGGAAATGGATTGCATTGTTCTGTGGAACCCCAAGCAGATCGAAAACCGGTTGCGCAGCGAGGTAAGTCGCCTGGGTGCCGGCCGGATTGGCCCACAAATCACCATACGCATCAGTCGAAAGCAGCGCTCTTGGCGCCACCAG
>LMZT01000181.1 GCA_001567115.1 Candidatus Hinthialibacteria bacterium OLB16
AACACACACCTCGCAGCGGCATCAGCCGCCATGGCCTGGGTGCTGGTGGAATCGGTGATGCGCGGCAAGGGAACCATGCTGGGCCTGGTCACCGGAGCGGTTGCCGGGCTGGTCGGAATCACCCCCGCGGCGGGATTTGTGGCCCCCATTTCAGCCCTCTGGATCGGTATCATCACCAGCCTGGTGTGTTACTGGTTTGTTTCACACAAAGAGAAATTCGGCTACGATGATGCACTGGATGCATTTGGTGTGCATGGAGTCGGCGGGACAACCGGCGCGATTCTGACAGGTGTTTTTGCGGTTCAATCCCTGGGGCTGGCCCCTTATCGTGATGGGTTGATCAGCTATGGCACCCTGGTTTTCCGGCAGATTGCCGGCGCAGGAATCACCATCGCTTACGCCTTTATTGTGAGCTTCATCCTGCTTAAGGTGATTGACCTCACCCTGGGGCTTCGGGTCGAGAGCCGGGCGGAAGAGACCGGACTGGATGTCGAACTGCATGGAGAAAGCGGGTATTCGCTCCCCTGAGGGGGAATCGAGGCCCGCCATCGACCGGCTGAGGAAAAAGAAATTCAACTCCCGATCACACCCCCTGGAGTGAATGGGGAGAAAAGAAAGAAATAAACGCGAGGAGAACCACCCAGATGAAAATGATCACAGCCATTATTCGTCCCAGCAAGCTGGATAATATCAAAGAGCTCCTTTCCGAAATGGGAGTGACCGGCCTGACCATCACCGAAGTGCGCGGCCATGGCCGCCAGAAAGGCCATCGAGAGCTGTTTCGTGGAAAAGAGTATGTAGTCGATCTGGTTCCAAAAGTGCGCCTCGAAATCGCCCTGCCCGATTCCAAGGTCGAGGCGGTGGTTGCCGCCATTCAGAAAGCCGCTCACACCGGGGAGGTGGGGGATGGAAAAGTATTTATCATGGATCTTGAGAATTGTGTCCGCATCAGGACCAATGAACGCGGCGAAGGGGCTTTATGAACTGAACGGTTAAGAAAATTGAGGTTGAGAAAGGGGCAGGAAGAATGATTGGTCCCACCCCTTTTAAAGGCCGGTTTACTCAGCGATTCCTTCCATCTTTTTGATCTTGCGATCTTCCATCGAAATCACCTTTTCTGCGGTTTCTTTCGACTTGGATGCCGACTGAGATTTTTCTTTGGACTTCGAGTTTGATTTGGGTTTATCTGTTTTGAATGGGCTGTTTCCATCCTGAGGGATCACCATATCCATTTCGATCACCCGGTCGAATTTGGCGGTGCGGATTCCGGATTCATCGAAATCAAGCAATGCGCTTTCAGCGGTCATTTTGCTGGTATATCCATCCGGGTTCTTCTGAATGATCTTGGTTCTGCGCGGGCAATAGATCTGCTGGGTGAGGTGGTTGTATTCCACATAGGTGGTTTCCACCCGGTACTCGCGCTGATCATCGACCACGATCCTGCCGGAGGCGGTTCCGGATTTGACATCGGCGTGCCAGTGAATCTCATCCGCCCAGACCAGAATGTCGGGGCGTTTGACACCATTTTTTTCCTGGAACTGAATCCGAATCGGCTCTTCGAAATTCTTGGCCGGGGCGGTGTAGTGAATATTCCGTCCGCGTTCGATCGTGATGTTGCAGCCTTTCGGAGTTTTGATGTAACGCAGGACATCATCTTTCGACCCGAATGGATTCGATGATGAAGACTGTGCCCAGAGTGGTGTTGAAAAACAGCAGACTCCCACGATTGTGAGACACTGCATCCATCGTTTGTGGGTCAATTGCCGATCCTCCTTGACTGATCCTGCTCTTTGCTCTCGATCGATCCGCTCCCCAGCCTTAACGATCCAGTGCAATCCAGAAAATACACACTCCCCGCAGATCCCATTCTATCAGAACCGCATCGGACTCCAAGATCACAACCATGAGTTCAAGCAAACTGGTTTTTTAGTGAAACTTCATCGCCGATCCTGCCGAAAATGGAAAAAGGACACGGGTGGTGTGGGGGCCGGAATTCATGACTCACCAACAGATCGAATAAACCGGCTGGTTGAAAGAAATAAAATGGACGCAGGCAAAGCACTTTTACTTTACATCGCTTATCTTTCCGGAGTGCGGTCCGCAAGCGCTCATACAATCACAGCCTATCGGCGCGACCTGCTTCAGTTCTTCGCATCGCTGGCAAAAAGAGAACATTACGACCCCGAAAAAGACCTGGCGGATATCGATGTCTGCCAGATCTCCCCATCGATGATCAAAGGCTTTCTGGCGCAACTGCATGGGAATGGCCTGGATAACCGTTCAATCAACCGGAAGATCTCCTCAGTGCGGGGTTTCTTCCGTTTCCTGTCTCAGCAGGCCATAATTACAGTGAACCCCGCGAACCGGATTCGCGGGCTGAAACAGGCCCTTCGACACCCCCGCTTCCTGCCGGTTGAAGAAACTGACCGGTTGTTTGAAGCGGGGGGTCTCTCTCTTCGGGATCGAGCTATTTTTGAAACATTGTATTCCACAGGCATCCGTGTCAGTTCGCTGGTGGGCCTGGATGCCGGCGATTACAATCCCGGCGCACGCAGCCTGAGGATCCTGGCAAAAGGCGCCAAACAGCAGGATGTTCCGCTGGGGGAGCCTGCCATCGAGGCCATCGAGGCCTACCTCGAGGAAAGAGGCGGCCCGGCACTCAAAGACCCCCTTTTCATCAACAAGGATGGCGGACGCCTGACAACCCGCTCTGTCCAGCGGCTGGCGCGCAAGGTGGGACTCCAGCTTGGCCTGGGAAGAGTGACCCCCCACATCCTGCGCCACACCTTCGCGACACACCTGCTGGATGCCGGGGCCGATCTTCGCTCGATTCAGGAACTCTTAGGGCACGAGTCGCTCAAGACCACCCAGAAATACACCCATGTCTCACTCCAGCGGCTGCGCCAGGCATACGATAAAGCCCACCCGCTGGCCCATGACAAGGAGACCTGACAGCACCCGCTGATCTTTTCAGCCCGGGATGATGGCATCCGCCTCGATTTCAATCAGGGCGGCATCGTCAATCAGGCGGGGAACTTCCACGATGGTGATGGCCGGACGGATTTCAGCGAAAACCTCTCCATGCACCTCAGCCACCTCTTCCCAGCGTGAGACATCAGTCACAAAAATGCGTGTCCGGATCACATGCTCGATCTTTCCGCCCAGGGCTTCGATGGCGGCACGGATGATCTGAAGGGAACGCTGAGCCTGCGCTCCCAGGGATGGCGGGTAGGTTCCATCGGCATGGATCCCCACTGTCCCGGTCACCGCAATCACATTCCCGCTGCGCACAGCACGTGAATACCCCATGATCGGTTCCCAGCGGGAGCCGGAGCTGGCAGTCATTCTGCCGAATCTTTCTGTCAAAGCAATTTTGATATCCGATGTCATACGTGCATCCTTTCCAGTCAGTTTTTGTGTTCTGCATTTTTCAAGGGTTCCAGCTCAGGAACTGTTCAAAATTTTCCCCGAACAGCAGGCGGACATCCCTTTCGATCGCCGAGGCATCGATGCGCCAGCCGGTCCGGGCCAGGTCTTCATATTTGTCCGCGAGGATATCGGCGATCAAGGTTCGTGAGTGCCGCCATTTGTAGATCACCTGGTCAAGCACCCGTGCATCCGAATGCTGGGGGATCATGGAAAGGCCAAGCAGCTCGAGGCGTTCACGGGTAATCTCTTCAATCAGGCTGGGATTGTTCATGAACCACCAGCAGCCGAATACCATCAGATTCGGGAACTTGCGGGCAGTGACACACAGTTCATGCTGGTTTTCCCGTGAGAGAAAAGTGACAAGGAACTTGTTGCGCGGGAATCCTGCACAGATGCGTTCCACTGAACTGACATCCGCGCGCCCCACCGAATCACCCGCCAGTTTCAGTTTCGGGTTCACCTGGCGCTTGACCCCGATCATCATCGCAAAGGGGAGCCGATGCTCACGGGCAACAGGGAAAATACATTCTTCCAGCATGGAAGAGGTGATGGAATCATCCGGAAAGCGGAAATCCGGTGTCAATGAAACTGCCATGTAGGCCGGTTTCATGGCTGCAATCCATTTCTCGAGAAAACGGCGGACCTCCTTTCGGGAGGTGGCATCGAAGTCACGGCCCGCCGAGTATCCCCAGCCTTTCAAAGTTTCGAAGGATTTCTCCCAGGCCAGCAGAAGAGGGTCGAGGCGCAAAGCGGCACGAAAGCGCGGGTCGAGCTGGACTCCCTTGTCCCACACCGGACGCTCCAGGTCATCGAAGGGATCATTGGTCATCACCACACTGTGGAGATTGGCGGTTTTGAAAACCCGGTTGACATGCTCCTGTGCTGTGGTGGATTTGAAGAAATCCCGGCAGGTATCGAGGTCACGGGAAGAGGTGTCCAGCCCCAGCTGCTCGAGCGTGGTCAGCACCCCCCGGCAGGCTTCCGACACGGGAGAGCGTTCCAGAAACAGAACCCTCCAGACCCGATCCGCCTGAGCCTGACGGGGAAGAGACCAGAACTGGTCATAATCCATGGGCTGGGCACGAAACACTTCCGCTACAAGGTAGTGATAAGTGAGCAGTTCATCGATCCCCCAGAGCAGCAGCTCACCGAAAGGGATGTCATAAAGATGGGTATGAATATCGAGAATCGGCTGCCGATCCACGATCTCCCGAATCCGGGTGCGCAGGTCTGAAACGTCAACAGGCTGTTCCGGCATACAGATCTCCTGAGGATGAATTCTGATTGATTTCTATAGCCCGAACCGTTCTTTGGGAAGAGGCACAGCGCGGATTCCAGCCGGCCGGGAACTCAACCACACTGTCAATCCCTCGAGGACGGTCATTCACTTTGGAGATGGAACAATCTATTCTCTCGGGGGATTTTCCCCGGAAAACGGCTGTTCTGGTTTTGAACCGGCTGGATTTCCCTTTTCTTCAACCTGCTGATTTCCCTTTCTGTATGAGGAGGGAGAAAAGTGGCGGGATAAAATTGAGACTGCACACGACAGGAGAAACTTCATGACCTACCAGCCTGATACCCGATCGACTCGGCTGGAAAGCACACTGTTCGACCTTTCCAAACCGGGCTGCCATGGGTATGCCATCCCTGCCAGCGATATCCCCGCTGGGTCGGCCACAACCCGTCTTCCGGAAAAATACAGGCGTGGAGCATCGCTTGCGCTGCCGGAACTGACTGAGCCGATGGTGGTTCGGCATTTTACACGCCTTTCCCAGCTCAATCTGTCGATCGACAGCCACTTCTACCCTCTGGGTTCCTGCACAATGAAGTACAACCCGAAGATCAATGACGAGGCCGCCGGCCATCCTAGTTTCACCGGCCTGCATCCCATGCAGGATGCGGCGGATTGCCAGGGTGCTCTGGAGGTGATTCATTCACTGCAGGAGATGCTCTGCCAGTTTGCCGGAATGGATGCATTTTCCCTTGCCCCGCTGGCTGGCGCACAGGGCGAATTTGCGGGCCTGCTGGTGATTCGCGCTTATCTTAAATCACTCGGACAGACTCATCGGGACACAATCCTGGTTCCCGATTCAGCTCATGGGACCAACCCCGCCACGGCCACACTTGCCGGATTCCGCACAGTCCAGATTCCTTCCAACAACAGGGGCCGTGTGGATACCGCACGGCTCAGGGAGGCGCTCAATGACCGTGTCGCCGGGCTGATGATGACGAATCCCAGCACACTGGGCCTGTTCGAGTATGACATCCTGGAAATTGCTGGCCTGGTTCACCAGGCCGGCGGCCAGCTGTATTACGATGGAGCCAACCTGAATGCAATCGCCGGGATCACACGCCCTGGCGATATGGGATTCGATGTGGTGCATATCAACCTGCACAAGACTTTTTCGACTCCCCATGGCGGCGGCGGACCGGGCGGCGGGCCGGTGGGAGTCAAAGCCCATCTCAGGGATTTCCTCCCCACTCCATGGGTTGTCAAATCGGAAAATGGGGAGCCACCTCTCGAACTCCGTTTCGATGCCCCCGATTCGATCGGCGCATTGAGCTGCTTCTGGGGGAATTTCGGAGTCCTGATTCGTGCGTATGTCTATCTCCTGCACCATGGACTCGATGGCATCCGGGATAACAGCCGCTATGCGGTGCTCAATGCAAATTACCTGAAGGCCCTGATTCGCGAGCATTACCCTGCGGCTTATGAGGGCATCTGCATGCATGAATTCGTGCTGAATCTCAAGGAAGCGGATATCGGAAAGCAGCGCGCCATGGAAGTCGCCAAAAGGCTGCTGGATTATGGAGTGCATGCCCCGACTGTCTATTTCCCGCTGGTGGTGCCAGAGGCTTTCATGATCGAACCGACCGAGACTGAGACTCCGGAAACTCTGCGAGCCTTCGCAGCGATTCTCGAAAAGGTCCGTGAGGAATGCCTGACCACCCCGGAGCTGGTCGAGGAAGCCCCCTGGACCACTCCAGTCCGGCGCCTCGATGAAGTCACCGCAGCGCGGAACCCGGTGCTTGTCGAAAAATAGGGAAAACGCCAGTCCGCAGGGGTGCCTCAACAGCCCTCCTGCGGACCGGACATCAGCAATTACCTCCAGGCCCTTGCCAGACGGTGCAGGGCTACTGTCGTGGGCATGGCCCCCTGAACCCGTTGCTCGGGTGGCGGTATATTCGAAGGGCCGCCGGCAATGAGTTCGATTTCAATCTGCTGGTTCCAGTAAACCTCGGGGACAGCAAACGCAATCCGGGAAACCTGTGCCGGAACCACCACCGCCACCGAGGGGCTGCCGCCTTCGATGCGCGCTGAAAGAGTCTGCGGTGCCTGGGGTGTGGCATACAGCGAGTTGGAATCCACCTCAATCACGTTCCCGGCACCTCCAAGGCGGAACAGGCAGTTCCTGGCCATGCGTCCCTGGGGATCGATCCCGCCGAACACACCGATAATCCCCGCTCCATCCACCAGGGTGATCTCGGTGGGAGCCTGGAGATACTGCTGTTCCATCCGGTCGATGGCAGGCTCATCCATCACCTCGGTGTAGATCCGGCGGTCGCTGGGAGGGCGCATGCAGGCCGGGGGAAGCACTTTCTGGTCTTCGAGAAATGAAAACACACGGTCCGCCATCATCCGGCACCCCAGTGGGTTGCAGTGGGAATCATATCCAAGCGAATACTCTGCCATGTATGTGTGGTGGTCGAAGACCGGCAGTGTCGAGCAGACAGGAATTCCCAGGCTGTTGCAGATCTGGATGCATTTGCGGTTGACAGGTTCGGAATGATTGCGTGTTCCGAAGATCATGACCGAGAAAGAAGCCCCTCTCTGGAGGCACAGGTCGCGCATGGCCTGAAGCTCGCGGCCAATCCAGGCCCAGCGGGATCGAGCTTCATGATGGCCGCCGAGTCCAAGCGGCGGAGCAATGTCAGGAACCGCATTGCGCCACTGGTTGTAGCGATTCATGATGCCCAAGCCACCGGCGGCGTCATCAAGCCGTTTCTTCTGCATCATCCAGTGAGGCGCAAAGGAACCATAGATGAAGGCCGCATCGAGCGGTTTCGCCGGGTCATAGAAAATCAGATCGCCGGAAGGCACTGCGGACAAACTGTCATCCAGATCGTTCTCCACAAACGTGTAAACCACAACATTGGGGCGGAAAGCATCGATAGTGCCCTGCAGCTGTGCGCGGATGTTGCGGATGTTGTAGGCGCTCACTCCGGCATTGATGACATCGATGGGCATTGAACTCCCGGCTCGCTGCTGCAGCATGGCTTCGAGCTGGTTCGGGAAGGTCTCCTGGTTGGACACTCCTGTTCCATAGGTGACAGAATCCCCCAGGCAGAGGATGCGAAACATGTTGGGAGCGGATGGAATGGTCGGACGGTCACGGAAACCATATTCATTGGTAGTAAAAGGAACTCCGAAGGTGATGAAGGAGGCATTCGGAGTGATCATGAAAGTCATCTCCGGACTGGATGCGGGTATGCAGCGGAAATTATTGACCTGCTTGCCGGGGGGGGGGCAGCCGGCCCGGCATTCAGGCTGGAAAATATCCCCGCTCCCGCTAAAAGGGCTGCAGCCACTGCCGGAAGAAGGATCCACCAGCCGGCTGACTGCGGGAGGCGCGGCCTGGATTTCATATCGGCCGCACCATGGCCATGCGATGCAAGGTTCGTTATGGGTTTGTTCTTTCTTCCCATGGCTTCTCCTTTTGATGTCCGATTCATTTCTGTTGCGGGATCACACAGCGGAAAAGGTGATTGTCATTATACCCAGCCCGAGTCTTCATACGAATCCATCTGTTTTCCAAACAGGGAGTACAGCACAGGCAGCACCACCAGAGTCAGGACAGTCGATGAGATCATCCCGCCAATGAGCACAGTCGCCAGGGGGCGTTGAACTTCCGCTCCCACCCCGAGAGAAAGCGCCATTGGAATAAAACCCGCCACATCGGTCACCGCTGTCGCGAGCACCGGGCGCAGGCGTGAAATCGCGCTTTCATAAACCGCATCCTGGAGAGGCCTTCCCTGGGTCATCAGGCGCTTGGCGGAAGAGACCACCACCAGCCCGTTGAGAATGGCGATGCCGAAGAGTGCGATGAAACCGATGGCCGCAGAGATGCTGAATGGCATCCCCCGCCAATACAGGGCCATCACACCCCCCACGATGGCAAAGGGAATTTTGGTCGAAACGAGAAGCGCATCCCGTGCCGAATTGTACGTCAGGTAAAGCAGGAGGAAGATCAGGGCCAGTGAAATTGGAACGACTATCGAGAGCCGTCCACGCGCCGCCAGCATGTGCTCGAATTGCCCGCCGATCTCATAGTAATACCCCGCCGGAAGGGTGACACCCGAATCGATGGCGCTGCGAACTTCATCGACAAAGCTGCCGACATCACGGCCATGCACATTGCACTGGACATTGATCACACGGCGGGACCATTCCCGGTTGATGCTGGCTGGCCCTTCGGTGAACGCCAGATTGGCCAGATCCGAGAGCGGGAGAACTGCGCCATCCGCCGAAGTGACCAGAATCCGTCCGAGCGCCTTCGAATCACTCCTGTATTTTTCGTCCAGGCGGACCAGCAGATCGAACCGTCGCATCCCTTCACGGATCTCACCCACATGCCTGCCTCCGATGGCCTCAACCATGTCCATCACCCGGCTGCCTTCGACACCATTCCGCGCCAGAGCGGCATGGTTCAAACGCGCCTCGAGAACCGGCAAACCGGTCAGCTGATCGGTGCGGACATCGGCACTCCCGGGGATTCCACGCAACAGGGCCTCCATGCCGGTGGCGATCTCAGTCAACTCGGCAAGGTCGTCCCCGAAGAGCTTGATGGCGACATCCCCTCGCGCTCCCGCCACCATCTCGCTCATGCGCATCTCGATGGGCTGCGAAAAGACCACCCGCATTCCGGGGAGTTCCTCGAGCCGCATTCGCATTTTGTCGATCAATGCCGGCTGATCATGGGCCGCCTTCCAGGCTTCACGCGGCTTGAGGGTGATGAAGATATCGGAAACCTCAAGGCCCATCGGGTCTGTGGCGATTTCCGCTGTTCCGGTGCGTGTCCAGACCTTATCGATTTCATCCGGGAAGAAATCGAGCAGGACCTTTTCGATCCGCTGGCCATACCGGACCGATTCCTCCAGGGATACTCCGGCCAGACGGACTGTATTGACCACAATCGAGCCTTCCGACAGGCGCGGGATGAATTCAGTTCCAAGCTGTGTGGCGATCACGCCGGTCAGGACCAGGATCAGGACCGAAGCCAGCATGACAGTCCAGCGCCAGCGCAGTGACCAGCGCAGAACAGGGGCATACAGGCCATTCAGAATTCTCATCACGATATTTTCTTTCGCCGAAATTTTGTTCGGCAGGAAAAAACTGGCCAGCACCGGCATCAGGGTCAGCGACAGGATGAACGATCCGAGCAGGCAGAACAGGAAAGTGACCGCCATCGGTTTGAAAAGCTTTCCTTCCACTCCATGCAGAGTCAGGATCGGCAGGTAGACAATCATGATGATGGCTTCACCAAAGGTGGTCGGCCTGCGCACCTCGATGCACGCATCCCGGACTGTTTCGAGGAAGTCCTTCGAGGCATCCTTGCGCTCGGACAGGCGTCTGACCGCATTTTCGACAATGATGATCGAGCTGTCCGCCACAATGCCGAAGTCAATCGCCCCAAGGCTCATCAGGCTGCCCTCGATATTAAACAGCCGCATGGTGATGAAAGTGAACAGCATCGAAAGGGGGATCGACAGCGAGGTGATCACACCGGCCTGAAAATTCCCCATCATCAGGAACAGGATGGCAATCACCAGCACCGCCCCTTCAAACAGGTTCTTGCGGACAGTTTTGAGGACTGCCTCGACCAGGTGCATCCGGCTGTAGGCCAGATCGATCTGGACATCTGAGGGCAAGGCAGTGCGGACTTCGCTCAATTTGTCTTCGAGAGCCTGAGACACCTGGCGTGTGTTTTCACCCTTGAGCATGAAAGCCAGCCCGAGAACCACCTCTCCCGTCCCCATGGCGGTTGTGGCGCCACGGCGGATCTCATGCCCGATCTCCACATTCGCCACATCGCCGACTTTTACCGGGATGCCCTCATGGGAAGCGATTACGATATTGCGGATATCTTCGATCTGCCTGGCGCGGCCGACACCATAGATGAGGATCTGTTCACCCGCCTGGGTGATGTTTCCTCCCCCGACATTGGCATTGTTCTTCCGCAGGGCTTCTTCGAGGTCATCGAGGCTGAGTCCATACTTCACCAGGCGCAGCGGATCAAGCAGCACATGGTACTGCTTGACATTGCCTCCCCAGGCATTCACCTCAGCAACACCGGGAACGGAAGCAAGGATCGGCTTCACCACCCAGTCATGGAGTGTCCGCAGTTCGGTGAGGTCGCGTGAAGAGGAGGAGACCAGGTAGTGAAACACCTCTCCCAGGCCGGTGGTGATGGGGCCCATACGGGGTGGTTCGATGCCCTCCGGCAGTGAAACCGACTGCAGACGCTCACCAATCACCTGCCGTGCACGGTAGATGTCCGTGTGGTCATCAAAGATCACAATTACCTGGGAGAAACCGAACTTGGAAAGCGAGCGCATCACCTCAAGGCCCGGCAGGCCGGACAGGGCCAGCTCCACCGGCAGTGTGATCTGCTGTTCGATCTCCTCAGGAGAGAGATTCGTGGCGACAGTGTTGATCTGAACCTGCACAGGGCTGGTGTCGGGGAAGGCATCGATCCGCAGATTCCGGAAGGACCACCCTCCCCATAACACCATCAATAAAGTCAGTACCAGAACAACCAGGCGGTTCTCAAGAGACCAGCGGATAATGGCTGACAGCATGGTCAATGCGCCGCATGGGCGATCTCTTCTGCTTGCACCTCGCTGGTTTCGGCCGGAGCCTGGGCGGATTCATGCGCCGTGTGAGCTTTTTCGGCTCCATGGGATCCTGCAGCATGATCGGCGCAGCAGCCCGCACCGATATTGGCCTTGAGAATTTCGGTTTTCATGAGGTAGCTGCCACGTGTGACCACGCTTTCCCCTTCGAGCAGCCCGGCCCGGACCAGCACCATTCCATCCTGTTCATAACCCAGGCGGACCTTGCGGGGTTCAAAGGTATCCGCACCGCGGCTGACGAAAACGACATTGCAGCAGCCATCCCATTGAACCGCTTCGGCCGGGACAGCCAGGACCTGGTCATCCTGATGGAGGGCGATGCTCCCCTGGCCGAAAAGGCCGGCCCGCAGGGAGTGGTCGAGGTTGTCCAGCTCGGCGCGGCACCTGCCCGGTCCGGGTTCGCGGGTCGAGCTCCGAGCTGATCCAGGAGACCACCCCACGGATGATTTCGTTCCGGGAGCCATCCACTTTGAAAGACAGTGGCATTCCGATTTCGACCGAGGAGAGATCTTCAGCCGGGAGATCCAGGCACAGCCACATGCGTGACAGATCCGTGACTGCAAACAGGACCTGTCCGGATTCCACCATCTCCCCTGGAACCGCTTTCCTTTCAACAATGGTCCCATCGAATGGTGCACGGACCGGGAGCAGGGTGCTGGTGTCACGAGAGGTTGCAACCTGGTCCAGTTCCTGATCATTCAACCCGAAATTTTTGAGTGTCTGCCGTGCAATCGCCAGCTCGATTTCGGCCGAATCCAGGTCCGCTTGCGCCTGGACCATTTCTTTTCGCGCCACGCCACCATTGGCTGTGCCATTTTCGAAAGACTCCACCATCCATTTGCAACGGTTCAAGGCGGCCATCGAACGAAGGAGTTCAGCCTTGGCTTTTCCAAAATCGGAAGAATCGACTGTGGCCAGGATTTCCCCTTCAGCCACCTGCCGGCCAGGCTCGGCCTGGACTGAATGCACAATCCCTCCTGAACGGGGTGAGAGGAGTGCATACCGTGACTGGTCGTATTGAATATCCCCGTAACATTCAATTGTATGGCTCAGGGAACGGGGGAGGACCGGGACCATTTCCAAACCCGCCTCACCGGAAACATCGGCGGATTTGAGCTGGATTTTTACATGATGCAAAGGGCAATTGGGATTGATCCCGCTTCTTTCTGCCTGGTTTTGGGTCTTCCCTCCTTCTGAGAAAACCTCCTGGAAACCCTGGACAATCTCATCCTCAACCTGGGTGGAAATCTCCAGGCGCGCCTGTTCTACCAGTGGCTGGGGGAGATGGGACCCTGAAATCCGTGACGGATTGCACTGAACACACTGTGAAGCCGGCAGGCCATGCTTCTCGCACCAGTCACGGCCCATTCCCAGCTCGACCAGTTCTTTCCGGCAGATCGAGCAGAGCGAAGCGGGAACTTCATGAGACGAACACCAGTCGCCCCGTGCTTTGAATGCCTCGATCAGGGCTGAATTGCAGCGGATGCACATCGATTCGGGAACTCCATGCTCTGTGCACCAGTCGCCATTCTTCTTGTAGTCCTGGATGAGTGCATCGGTCCAGACAATTTTGTTGGCCTGCGCAGCCCCGGCACCTGCACTTCCCTTCTCTGAGGGGCAGCAACTGGATTGGGTGGATTTCGATGCTGCGGCCTTGTTCGCACAGGCCGGGCAGCAGGCCGCGTTGGGTTCATCTGCCTGTTTTTTTCCGGCACAGCAGGCATCCTCGCAGGCTCCTGTGGCGGGGCTGGAGGCAGTCTTCTTTCCTGCACAACAGGCATCCTCGCAGGCTCCCGTAGCGGGATTGGAGGCAGCTTCGGCACCTGTCACATGGCTTGATACCAGGCTGTTCCAAAGTGAAATGGCCTCTGAACGGATGTTTTCCTGGAAACTGACAGCTCCTGCCAGCGCCAGAATGAGAAATGGAGGGAGAAATCGCCCGATTGATCTGGCTGATGAAAAATTCATTTTAGTAATCCCCTGTTTCTGATTGCTGTTTCGCACCGCGAAACCAACGATAACCATTGCGCCTCACGGGAATGAGGCACAGCAAGGCAGGGAACCTCAGATCAAAAGGGTCGACAATGCTGGAAGGAGTGTTCCGAACGAATATAAAGGAGGTCCGGAATCTGAAATCAGTCTCCGTGCAGCCAGGTCTGGCAGCCAGGCCAGCTGAGGCTGCACATCCGAAGGCAGGGATAAGGGAATCAGATCGGCCGGATTGAGAGCGACTCCTTGAACCACCGGTAGAATATAAGGATCACAGCATCCGGAAAGACAGGAGCAGTCATGCATCGGCTCAGGAACTTTTTTTTTCTTCCGGCTCATGGGGGCAGCACTGGCAGCAGGATGACACCTCGCAGGCCTCAGCTGGCGAAAGCAGAGCGCTCCATTCGGCCAGGAGAGTCAGGCCACGGCAGGGACATGCCAGCCCACTCATCACCATCAGAGCCAGGAGGACTGAGGCGCGTTTTTTTAATGGATTGGTCTGCTGGCTTATGCGTATGGTTCGCATCATTCGTTTATCCATGCCTTTGCCCCGCCGGATCATTCCAGTCTAAATTGCAGTACTCCCGGTGTCAATTATCGGCATTGAAACGGGTGTTTTGATATAAGGCTCTTGTCCCATAGATCGTCATTTCTTCAGGGGCACGGCATGACGTGCCCCTTTGGGACTTGGGTGATCTCCCTGGGCACATCATGCTGTGCCCCTACGCAGAAAAGGGTGCTCTCCCTTTGTGGATGTATGGCATCCGAATGGCATACCGTCTCTCATCGGAAAACGGAAAGCCACAGGCTTGACGGTGAGGGGAAGTCAGATTCACATTCCCTTTGAGAAAATGAGAAACGGCGCTATGTGTCGCGCAGTGAAAAATCGCGATTCTCTCAACAGCCACAACTGGACATTTTTTTCTGGCCAATAACCGGATGCTTTAATTTAGGGATAACAGAATCTATGTCTTTTTTGTCCTGGGTTTGAAGAGGCCAGTTTTTCCGACCTCCATCAGCCTTTCGAAAATTAGGTAGTTTAAGGATCAGGTAAAAGGAGGTTACGTAATGGAAATGGGAAGAGTGATTACTCTGATGATACAGGTATCCGCTTTGCCGTTCGCCTTCAAT